>NZ_FTOO01000001.1:300000-468885 GCF_900156755.1 Alicyclobacillus vulcanalis | reverse complement strand
TGCAACGCGGGCTTTTTCTTGTCTCAGTGAGGTCTCTTCTCTTTTGCCTCGGAGAATCCTCCCAGAAGCAAACCCTACTCAAACTTTATACGCTCTTTCGTACGGACCTCTCCTCGGCGAACACCTGTATCTATATAGCACGAAATCCTATATATGTATTTCAACGACGAGGATGGGCACTCTAGTGGTGTACAGCCCACAGATGGAGGAGTGAACCTCATGAAGCGATGGTTGCTAACAGCGACCGCGGCGGCCTGCTTGGCATCGGCCGGCTGGTGGCACGCGCCCGCAGCGCATGCCCTCACGCCATCAGACGCTGTTTCCGCCGAGCCCAATGCGCCCGTCAACGGTCCTTCGCACCAATTCGAAATCCATTCAAGCGTTCAGGTGTCCCGAGAGACACTTCGCGAAGCCTACCAGGCCAGCCACGATGCATACACCAAGAAACTGCAGAAATACGCCAAGTGCACGGAGGCGGACGCACGCAAGGCAGTCATGTCGGAGCACCCGGGCTGCAAAATCGAAGACATTCAGCTGCGCAACATTCGTACCAATCTCGTCTACATGGCGATTGCGCGGGACGACGAAGACAAATATCTCGTCATTGTGGACGCGGGCAACGGGAATATCCTGCTGGATCGGCGCATTCCAACGCATCACGAGCGGGTGTTCGCCGGTGCGCCCATTCCAAGCCGCGACGAATGACCTGACGCGCTCGGCGGTCGGAATGCAGCCGAGCCTTTCGCGCCGAGCCCCTACGACGCAGCAGGGGACACCGGTTGGTCCGGTGTCCCCTGTCTCCGCGGCAGTCCCTTGCACTGAGCCTACAATGCGCGTACCTTCACATCGTGCACCTGTATCTGGCCGACGCCGCGAGGAAGCTCTATTGCTTCAAGGCGCTTCGCGCCCAGGTACTTCGTGATGTAGTCACACGCCACATTCGGATCGATGCGGTCCCCACAGGTGTACACATCGATACTCGCGTAGCCGTGCTCGGGAAAACTGTGAATCGTGAGATGCGACTCCGAAATGATGACGACGCCGCTGACGCCCTGCGGTGCGAACTTGTGGAACGCAACTTCGCGAACCTCCGCGCCCGCCTCCAAGGCCGCGGTCACCATGGCGCGCTCGATCCCGTGAACGTCGTTCAGACGCTCGGGATCACATTCCCAAAGCTCTGCAATGACGTGACGCCCCATCGTGTCCATGAAAAAAGTCCCCCTTTACAAACAAATCGGCCATGCCGTTCTTGGTAAAAGGCATGTGGAATCGCACTTACACCACGGGGGAAAGTTAGTCCTCAGAGGTCCTAACCCTTTAAGTGTAAGTCCTCTTCCATTTGCGGTTGACTGCAAACGCCATGGCGCACGTGGACATCATGCGCCGTCCGCCAGGTCAACATTACGATGAGTAGTATACGGCCTCCCTAGACAATTTGCAATCAGGAATTGAATGCCTCACCAGGAGAGTGGCAGCGGCGTTGCGAGATCCCACACAAGACTGAATCCACAAGCCAAGCTGCATATCCAAGCCAGAACCGTCCAAACGCGCGGATTCCGGACCGATTTCGCAAAGACGTACGTGACCCCCATGCCCGTCACCAGCCCGCCGAGATGAGCCATCCAGCCAATGCTGCCCAAATTCATCACGTCGATCACGACGTTCACAGCCAGCACCATCAGGAGCTGATTGCGGACATAGGGCGGAAACAGGCCGAGGAACGCGAGCATCAGCATCGCGCCGAATAAGCCGAAAATGGCGCCCGACGCGCCAGCCGACACCTGATCCGGCGAGATCGGCAGCGTCAACAAGCTGCCCACGGCGCCCGAGAGCACGTAAATGACGATGAACACGGGCGTGGTGACCGCCTGTTCCAGCACGAACAGGGTCCACAGCGAGATCATATTCACGAGAATGTGCCAAAGGCTCACGTGGACGAACATCGTGCTGAGCAGCCGAAACCACTGGCCGCTCTCGACGAGCGGCGGGTACAGCGCCCCAGCGCGCAAAAGGCCGAAGGTCGTTCTTCCCGTCGCCGTTTCGACGACGAAGTACCAGAGAACCGTGACGATTAAAAAGGTCCAACCCGCCGGAGCGGGATCACTGCCGTAGGGCGTGGGCGGCAAAAAGCGAACGCGCCACACGTTTCTGCGACGTCGCATCATCGACTCACCTCTTCTCGCACACCATCGATGGGCAGTTTCCATCCGCTTCGCAGCGCATCCTCTTCCAGTACCGTGTAGCCGCGCTCATACGCCACGACCATTCGCTCCGGCGTATAGTTTGGGAGGACAAGCGTCTGAAATCGCTCCACGTACGCGGCGCAAAGGCCCCTGTCCATGAGCATTCGGCGCATCGCGTCGGCGAGCGCATCGTGATCGCCAGGCGGCACAAGCAGCCCCGCTTCGCCGTCCCTCAGCATCCGCCGTATGCCAGGCACGTCCGCCCCAATGTTCGCAGCGCCGTAGTAGCCTGCCTCCAATATGGAGAATGGGGAGCCCTCGCTCTTGGACGGCAGCACGTGCAGCTCGAGGGCAGCATACAGCTCGGCCACCTCGTCCAGATGGCCCAGGAAATGCACGCGGTCCGCGGCACCGCACGCATCTGCTTCCGATTGCAGCCTCGCTCGATCTCGCCCGTCTCCTGCGACGAGAAGGTGCACATCCATCTCTCGCAATCGCGCCACGGCGCGGATCGCGACATCGATCTGTTTGACGGGATCGAGCCGAGCCACAATGCCAACGAGCCGCGCTTGCGGCCCCAGGCCGAGCCGATCGCGCCACAGGCGTGCGGCATCTTCCCTCGCAAGCTGAGCGGGGCGCGGGCGAAACGCGTTCGGCACCTCGAGAATGGTTCGGCAGGGAAGCACATCCGCCAACGCTGGCTGAACCACGAAGAGTCCGCGCGCGTGCGCCAGGCGCCACAGATGTAGGCGAGGGAAGAGAGCGGCCTTGAGACGATGGCCCTCGAAGTCATAGCGGGGATGACTGTGAATGGTCGCCGTCCAGATGACACCGGCCCTTGAAGCGGCAAACGATGCGAGGATGTTCATGCGCGGGCCGTGCGAATGGAGGATCCAGGCCCGCTCCTGCCGAATGGCTGCGGTCAACCCGCGCACCGCGCCAGCCGTTCCCGTCACCTGTCCAGAGAGCATCCCCATCCGGCGCAGGCGTTCCGCGAGTGGCCCGTCACCCAGACTGACAAAACGATATCGGGAATGGACTTGCGCATGCCGCAGCGCCTCGGCCCAGGTTGCGACATGTGTGGCCGCGCCACCGACTTCATTCCCGGCGAAAAACACGATCACGGTGCGCTCCGAAGCCAATCGACTTCCTCCAAACTCTTTCAGCAGGGGCGATAACCCTGCATGGTGTGCGCCTGGATGTAGCGATCCAGATCGTCATCGTCAAACCAAAACGGCCCCCGGTACAACAGCACGTAGTCGACCGACATATGCACCCGCTCCGCGGTGAAGGCCAGAATATGATTTCGGCGAACGGTCACGTCCGGCCAGACATCCTCAAAGCGGCGATCAATTCGATTGTACTGCTCGGGCGTCATGCACGGCAGGAGGCACACAAACGCTTCATTCGGCAGTTCCAGCACATCATAATTTTTGCCGTCGTACTCGATATTCAACCCCAAGCGCATCCGCAACCATCCTTATCAAGCCAAACCTCGATGTCGCCTATCTTCACACTTTCTGCACCCAGTATACTGGACAGGCCAGATAGGTACAAACCGCATGCAACTTATTCGAGTCGATTCGCTTCATTCGTATCGAAGCGCTTCGATGGGATTCAAATTCGCGGCTTTGACCGCCGGATACAGGCCGCAAATGACGCCGATGGCGGCCGAAAAACCGAATGCGACGGCGCCCATCGTCCATGGGACAGAGGCAGGAATGCCCGTAATCGCGCGCAGCGCCGCGCTCAGCGCGAACCCCGTCGCAATGCCGGCCACGCCACCAAGCGACGTGATGACCATCGATTCGACAAGGAACTGCAGGATGATGTCACGTTTTCTCGCACCCAGGGAAACGCGAATGCCAATTTCCTGCGTGCGTTCCGTCACCGACACCAGCATGATGTTCATCACACCGACGCCGCCCACGACGAGCGCAATGCCTGCGACGGCGCCGATCACGGCCGTCAAAATGGTGGTGACCTTCGTCACGAGCGCCGCAACACTCGCCAACAGCCCTGACGAGTCCGCAAACGCGTCGGGATCGCCCGCATGAATGTTCAACGCGAGGAGGATTCTGGACGCCAGGCTCTGGACCGGTACGCCGGGTTTCACCACCACATCCATCTCGGAAGCGGTCCAGTTTGGAAAGATATCTTCACACGTGGTGTCGGGTATGTACAAGTTGTCACTTCCCATGACCAGCGAATACAGGCTCGCTTGCTCCGGTTGAGCAACCCCAATCACTTCGAGCGGCACGCCGGACAACGTGATCACAGCGCCCAGCGGATTCCCGCTCCCAAACAGCTTATTCGCGAGCGACTCGCTGATGACTGCGACATTGGCATGGGACAGCACGTCCTGGGAGGTAAACATGCGGCCCCGGACGACGAGAAACCGGGCCAGCTGATCCAAATCGGCGGGGCCTGCAAACAGCGTCACGTTGTCGGACTTGTCCCCGCTCTGCACGACGGCCGTCCCGTAAAAGGTCTCGCTGACGCTTTCGACACCGGAAAACGACGCGGCAATGGAAAGGTCGGACGAATCGATCGAAAGGACCTGCCCGGGCTGAGGCAAGCCTGGCGCCACGAGCTCGCGCGGGACGATCTGAATGACGTTGGATTGACTCCCATTGGAAATGGCGCCGATGACGAGCGCCTTCCCGCCGTTGCCCACGGCTACAATGGCGAGAATGGCCGCCACGCCTATCCAGATGCCGAGCATGGTGAGAAAGGCCCGCGCCTTGTTGGCCGCGAGCGAGGAAAACGCGATGCGGAGCATCTCATCGATGTTCATCGCGCGCCTCCTCTCGGACGATCTCGCCGTCCACCATGTACAGGATCCGCTGGCCGGCTCGCGCGACGTGCGGATCGTGCGTGATGACCACGATGGTACGCCCCGCCGCATTCAGGTCCTGCAGGATGCCGAGAATTTCGGCGCCTGTCTGCTGATCCAGGGCGCCGGTCGGCTCATCGGCGAGAAGGAGCGGAGGGTCATTCGCGAGCGCGCGCGCGATGGCGACGCGCTGACGTTGGCCACCGGACAGCGCGTTGGGGAGATGGTGCATGCGGTCTTTCATGCCGACTCGCTCGAGCAGTTCCATGGCGCGGGCTCTCCGCTTCGCACGGGGCACGCCGCGATACACCATGGGAAGCTCGACGTTGCGCAGGGCCGACATTCGCGGGATCAGGTGAAAATTTTGAAACACGAACCCAATGCTTTCATTGCGCAGTCGGGCGAGTTCACGGGCCGTTAGAACGCTCACGGACTGCCCGTTCAACTCGTAGGTCCCTGCGTCCGGTTGATCCAAAAGTCCCAGGATGTGCATGAGCGTCGACTTCCCGCTCCCCGACGGCCCCATCAGAGCCACGAATTCGCCCTTGTGTACTTCGAGGTCAATGCCTTTCAGGACGCGGACGACCTGGTCCCCGACGGTATACGACTTGGTCACGCCTACGAGGCGAATCATGATGTACGCACGGCCTCTCCGTTCACCAGATTGTCTGGGTTGGTGACGACCAAAGCCCCCGGCGAAAGGCCTGACACCACCTGCACAGCGGTGTCGCTCGTCATTCCGAGCTTGACCGGAACGAGATACACATGTCCATTGCGCCACACGTAAACCGCATACCCAGTCCCATTTTGAACAATAGAACTGTACGGCACAGTGGGCACCGGCGCTGGAGAACGGCTCAACAGGCGACACGTGAGTTGATACCCGTAGGGCACAGGAAAAGCGCCGCGCGGCTGAACCGTCACCTCGACGACGGGCGCCCCACTTTGCGAAAGTTCGGCATACGGCGCGATGGACGTCACGGTGCCGGTGAACGTCTGATTTGGATACGCATCCGTCTGCATGGTGGCCGCCATGCCCACTTTGATCTGCGCAGCATCGACCTCGGACAGGTCCATGACGACCTCTTTCTGCGGACTCGCCACCTCCACCACAGGCGTCTGGTTCCCGTCCGCATCCACGCCGTTGGGATTGGCGATGAGGACGATACCCGATAGGGTGGAGGTGAGCGTCAATTGGGCCACATTGGCCTGTGCGGCCGCGAGCTGGCTCCTCGCCGATGCCACGGAGGCCTCTGCCGCATTCAACTGCGGGAGAAACAGCGCTTTCAGCGCCGTCGGAGCTTCATTGTACTGCGTCAACACGCGATTGTACGCCGATTCCGCGTCCGCGAGCGCAGCTTGGGCAGCCTGCACACTCGCCTCGGCAGAGGCTGTGCTCAACTGGACGAGCGGTTGACCAGGCTGCACGTGCTCTCCCACGTGCACCAACACGCGCTCGACGGGCGCGGGCAGATTGTCCAGGCTGATGATCTGGCGGTCAGCCGGGCGAACGGTGCCTGTCGCCAACGTGACGCGCTGGATTCGCTGTAGCGTTACGGTGGTCGTCTGAACCACCGGAAGCGAATGCCGAGATCGCCACGAGACGATGGCGATCACGCCGGCCACCACAGCCAAGCCTATGAGCGCGATGGCGACCGCCACGCGCCGGCCCCTCCGCTTTTCCAACGAGTTGGCCAAGGACAACCCCTCCCGACAAGTCACGTAGTTAAGATACCACATGACGCTCGAAGGGACATCGAGGACATGTGTCGGACGCCGTCCGCATACACATGGGACAAACGGTTGAAGCGAGGTGCCCTTCTTGAAACCGAGATGGGTCTGCCGGATCATTGGATGGCTTTACGCAGCGCTTGGCGCCGCTGGCACACTGAGCAGAGAGATCGGCGGGTACTTTCGATTTACGCCCGTCGAGGCCTACCTGTACCTGGGGCTCGGCGTGTGGGCCATTTGGGCGGCCAGGCGCCGAACGCGAACCAGTCTGCTCGCCCTCGCGTGCATCGGGCTTCTCTCGTTTGCTTGGAGCTTGGTTCCTTGGCTTGGCCTTCCTCCGGCGGTTACGCACGCGCTCGGCTCGCAACAAGCACTGGACGTCCTGATCCGCGAACTCGTGGCCATTTGGGGCGTCGGAACGAGCGTAAGGGCGGTGCTAGATTGGCGCGCATCCCATCGATCCACTGCCCCGTGAGCCTCCAAACCTCCGGCCGATGGGACATACTACGGCGTGTGAACCGATGACACCGAGGAGGGATTGGGCATGAAGGTGCAGCAGATCATGACGACGGACGTCGCGTGTTGTGCCGCCACGGACTCCATCCAGAAGGCGGCCCAAGCGATGAAGCGGGAAAATTGCGGTTCCGTTCCTGTGTGCGAAAACCGGCGCGTGGTCGGGATCGTGACGGATCGCGACATCGTGCTCAAGGCCGTCGCGCAGGGCAAATGCGATGCCCGCGTCGAGGAGTGCATGACCAAAGCGGTGGTCACGGGCCGTCCAGACATGGACGCGCACGAAGCTGCGGACCTCATGGCGCAGCACCAAATCCGGCGCCTGCCCATCGTCGATGAGCGCGGCGACCTGTGCGGCATCCTTTCGATTGGCGATCTCGCCACGGTCGATATCCACGTCAACGAGGCGGGCGCTGCGTTGAGCAAAATCTCGGCGCCGACGGAGGCCCAAAACAACATTCTCCACTGACACGCGGTTCCATCCGGCAAGCGCGCTCGATTCCTGTCCAGCCACCCTGCCCTGCGCGGGGTGGCCTTTTGGCATGGCGCGCGTTCATCCGTTCTCAAGCGTGCAAAAGGCTGGGGTCATACCCCAGCCTTTTCCCGCGCGTCCCCGTCAGGGCACCTGCGTCTCGCCTTGCGCCAACCGCTCTTGTGCATACTGGACGAGCTTTTTGGTAATACTTCCACCGATGGAACCGTTCTCATACGAGGATACGAATCCCCAGTACCCGTCGGCAGGGGGCGTGATCCCGAGCTCACCGGCGATCTCGTACTTCATGTCCTGAAGCGCCTGCGACGCTTGCGCGAGCAACACGCGATTGCTCCTGGCCATCCTCCATCCCTCCCTAGGCATAGCATGCCCCGGGGACCGAGCTCGCGCGCCGCGAATTCGTGGCAATCGGCGAAGGCCCTGGCATGTGCCCGCGTAGTCGGGGCGCTTCGTGGATCCACGAGGGCGGATGACGAGAGCGGGAGACGGCAGCGCAAAAACGGCGCACCCGAAGGATGCGCCGTGGTAACGCGCGTTTGTTGCGCCGACATGCCTCAGCGTTCGTTGAGCGGGACGAACGTGCGGTTGGTCGGCCCGACATACTCGGCCCGCGGGCGGATGAGGCGGTTGTTCTTGTACTGCTCGAGCACGTGCGCGGTCCAGCCCGAAATTCGGCTGCACGCGAAAATGGGCGTGTACAAGTGCGTGGGGATGCCGAGCGAGTAGTACAGAGACGCCGAGTAGAAGTCGACGTTCGCATGCAGGCCCTTGACGTCGAGCATGTGCTTCTCGATAGCCTGGGACATTTCGAACCACTTGGTCTCGCCCTTGAGCTCCCCGGCCTGCTTGCTGAGCTCGCGCAGATGCGTCGCACGGGGATCCTCCGTGCGATACACGCGGTGGCCGAAGCCCATGATTTTCTTCTTTTGCGTCAAGGCGTCGTCGATCCACGCGATGGCTTTGGCGGGATCGCCGATTTCGAGCAACATCCGCATGACCTGCTCGTTGGCACCGCCGTGCAGGGGCCCTTTCAACGTGCCAATGGCGGACGTGATGGCGGAATACATGTCCGACAGCGTGCCCGCCGTGACGCGCGCCGAGAACGTCGAAGCGTTCAATTCGTGATCGGCATGAAGAATGAGGGCGGTGTTGAACGCCTTGGTCTCGAACTCAGAAGGCTTCGTTCCGCGGAGGAGATAGAAGAAGTTGGCTGCCGCGCTGAGGGACGGATCAGGCTGCACGGGTTCCAGTCCCTGGCGAATGCGTTCGAAGGAGGTCACAACGGTGGGAATCTTGGCGACGAGCCGCGCCGCTTTGCGGTAATTCGCCTCGAGGCTCTCATCGCCGTCGTCTGGATCGTAGAGGCCGAGGAAGGAAACCGCCGTGCGGAGAACAGCCATCGCGTTGGCGTCCTTCGGAAGGCGTTTCAACAGGTCGAGCACAGGCTCATCGAGGGCCCGCTCCTTGGCCAACTCGTCGGTGAACGCTTTCAGCTGAGACTGATTCGGCAGTTCGCCGTGCCACAGAAGGTACACGACTTCCTCAAACGAGGCGCCGCCGTCGACGAGATCGTGGATATCATATCCGTAGTACAGAAGGCGACCCTGTTTCCCATCCAGAAAGCAGATTTCGGACGTGTTGGATACCACGTCTTCCAGCCCGGCTTTGAATGTCGTTTCCGCTGCCATCAGCAGAACCTCCTCATCCCTCGCGATCTCGCGCGTATCCCCTGGGTTCAGACGAGATCGCCAATGCCGTATTTTGTACTCGGTCATTATACTACATCCGTCGGTGCGCTCAAAAACCGTCAACTTTCGGCAAGACAAGGATACGCGCGCTGTCATGCCATGGCGGCCATCCAGCCGGCGACGGCGAGCAGCACGAGCCCGGTCAGCCGCTCGGCCGGCAAGTGCTCCAGGCGCGCGGCCAGAAACCGCCCGGCCTCCAGTCCGGCGACAGTGAGAAGAAAGCTCACGCTCCCGAACACGGCGCCCGCGAGCGCGAGCGGAGCGCGCAGGATGCCGAGGCTGAACCCGACCGTGAGGTTGTCGATGGAAAGGGCGATGGCCAAAAGGACAATTTGCAGCCCGCGGGCGCGTTCAACCGCCTCGATCTCGTCATCGTCGTCGCGCCGCTTGAACAGGCTGTAGAGGCCGAGCAACGCCAAAATCGCGATCCCGACGACGTGTGCGCTCCGGCCGAGGACACTCGCCACCTCACGGCCCGCCCAGATGCCAAGCACGGGCATCCACGCTTCGAACACGGCGAAGATGATCGCGACGCGCCACTGCAAGCGGCGGCTGAGCCCCGATGCACCGAGGCCAATCGCCGCCAAGCCGTTATCCAGGCCGATGCCGAGGCCAATGAGCAACAGCTGGGTCAGCACGGCATCCCGCCCTCTCCGCCCGAAATCCAGATGGAACCCGTCGGTACGCGGAAGTGGCGCAGCGCGTCGCCGACAAACGACTGCGTGCCGACGAGCAAGACGAGATCGTCCGGGGACGCTTCCGCGAGCGCGGACTGAATGGCGCGATGGGGATCGGCCTCGCGAGACGCTGCATAGCCGAGGCTCGCGGCGACGGCCACCAGGTCGCGCGCGAAGTGGAGGCTTGGATTGGTCGTCTCGGTGAACCGAATCGTGTGCACAAGCGGGCCCAGTTCTTTGAGAACGCCCTCCGCGTCCTTGTCATCGGGCAGTGACAGGACCAGGTGCACCTGCCCGCGACCATGCTCCGCAACGCGCCAGGCCTCGACGAAACGGCGCACATACGCTGCGCTCTCGGCGTGGATGGCCCCGTCGATCACGACGTCCGGCCGCCGCTCTACGCGCTGCAAGCGCCCGATGAGCGCGAGTCCCCGCAGGTCGACCTCGAGTGCTTGGGCGGGGCGGCCGAGATCGCGCAAGACGCAGTGGGCCGCGGCGGCCGATGCGGCGAGATTGTCGGCGTACGGCAGCAGCCGCTCGTCGACCCGCGCTTCGACGGCGAAACCCGGGCCTTGGATGCGGACGATCGCGCCGTCCGCCGACACGTTTCGCGACCACTCCACCTCGCCGCCGACCTCAAGCACCTCGCCACCGCCCGCGCGAAACGCCGTCAGAAAGGGCGCCATCACCTTGCGCGAATGCGGGGGCTGCGCGCTGACAGCCGCCCAGGAGGTCTGCCCCGTCAGGATGCCCATTTTCGCGATCACGACGTCGTCCCACGTGGGCCCCAGCCTGTCCAGGTGCTCGCCAAAAATGGGCGCGATGATGGCCCCGCGGTGCACGACCTGGTTGACGTCGTCGTGCCGAGCGCCTCGGCCGAGTTCGTACACGACCACTTCGGCCTGGCGCTCGCGGTACCAGGCTGCCGCGATGGCCGCCACCAGACCCACCGGGCCGATGTACTGGTCTTCTGGAACGGGCAGCTGCGTCGCGATCTCGCGCACGCTTTGACCTATCCGCACAAAGTCTTCTTCTGGAATGGGCAATCCCTGAAGCCGAATTCGCTCGAGGAAATCGATCAAATGGGGACTGGTGAACAGGCCGACCCGCACGCCCGCCTGCTGCAGCATCGCCGCGGTCAGGATGGCGTGCGAGCCCTTGCCCTTGCTCCCAGTGACCGCGACGTTATAGGCCTGCTCATCCGGCTTGCCGAGCGCGTCGAGCAGGCGCCTCGTCCACTCCGGGTGCCGCACATCGCGATCAAACCCCTGCCGACGTTCGCGCGGAACGCGGCTATAGGACGAAAAGATCCACCGAATCGTGTCGGTCACTTGCTCCGCCATGGACTTCATGAACGAACGCCCTCGCTCTCCGCGGCTAGTGTAACACAGGGCGGGGCGAGCGCAAAGACGGCCGCCTGGCGTATGCCCGGCGGCCCGGCGGCAGGCAAGCTGCCGCTCACGCGTAGATGAACTGGTACGGCCTGCGCGTCGCCTCGTAGGCGGCGATGTCGGATTCATATTGAAGCGTGATGCCGATGTCGTCCAACCCGTGCAAGAGCATGTGGCGCTTGTGCGGATCGACTTCGAACGAGAAGCGCACGCCGTGATCCGTCTCAGCCGTTTGCTGCTCCAGATCCACCGTCATCCGCTTCCACTCGCCGCGCGCGTGGGACGCCGACAACTGCTTGTAGAGTTCACGCGGAATGCGAATGGGAAGCAGGCCGTTCTTGAAACAGTTGTTGTAAAAGATGTCGGCAAACGAGGGTGCCAGGATGACGCGGAACCCGTAGTCGGCGAGCGCCCAGACGGCGTGCTCGCGGGACGAGCCACACCCGAAGTTGTCGTCAACGAGCAGGATGGTCGCCCCCTGGGCCTCGGGCCGATTCAGCTCGAACTCGGGATTGGGCGAACCGTCGGGAAGGTACCGCCAATCGAAGAAGAGAAACTCGCCAAATCCGTCGCGCTCGATTCGCTTCAGGAACTGCTTCGGGATGATTTGATCCGTGTCCACGTTCACGCGATTCATGCATACGACGAGACCTTCGTGCTTGACGATGGGCTCCATCAGGCGGTCACTCCTTCCGAGGTCAGCTCGCGCACGTCGACAAAATGGCCCGCAATAGCCGCAGCCGCCGCCATGGCCGGGCTCACCAGGTGCGTGCGAGCGCCTTTGCCCTGCCGTCCCTCAAAATTGCGGTTCGACGTCGACGCGCACCGCTCGCCCGCGGGAATGATGTCCGGGTTCATGCCGAGACAGGCGCTGCAGCCCGGTTCGCGCCACTCGAAACCCGCTTCCAAGAAGATTTCGTGCAGACCTTCCTTCTCCGCCTGTTCTTTGACCTGCTTCGATCCCGGCACCACAACCGCGCGCACGCCGTCTGCCACGCGCCGCCCCTTGACGATACTCGCGGCAAGGCGCAGGTCTTCGATGCGGGCATTCGTGCACGAGCCGATGAACACGTGTTGAATCGAAATATCGGAGATCCTCGTGCCAGGCTTCAGGTCCATGTATTCGAGCGCCTGCTTGATGGCGAGCGCCTCCGCCTCCGACTTGGCGTCCTTCGGATCCGGAACGACGCCGCCGATGCCGACGCCCTGTCCCGGATTCGTGCCCCACGTGACCTGCGGTTCCAGGTCTGTGACGTCAAAGACGACGTCCACGTCGAAGACGGCGTCGGGATCGGACTTGAGCTCTCGCCACGCGGCCACGCAGGCGTCCCAGTCGGCGCCCTTCGGCGCATAGCGGCGCCCTCGCACGTACGCAATCGTCGTCTCGTCCGGGGCCATCATGCCGGCGCGCGCGCCGAACTCGATGGACATGTTACAGATGGTCATGCGCTCTTCCATGCTGAGCTCTGGAATGAGGGTTCCCGCGTACTCCACCACATGCCCCGTCCCGAAGTTCACCCCGTAGCGGGCGATGAGCCCAAGGATCACATCCTTCGCCGTCACGCCCGGCTGGAGCGAACCGTTCAACTGGATGCGCATCGTCTTCGGGCGGCTCTGCCAGAGGCACTGGGTGGCGAGAACATGTTCCACCTCGCTCGTTCCGATGCCGAAGGCGAGCGCACCGAATGCGCCGTGCGTGGACGTGTGGCTGTCGCCGCAGACGATGGTTTTCCCCGGCATCGTCAGGCCAAGCTCTGGGCCAATCACGTGCACGATCCCCTGAAAGGGGCTGTCCAGCCCCGCCAACTGCACGCCAAACTCGCGGCAGTTTTCTTCCAGCGTCTCGATCTGCTTGCGCGCGATGGCGTCCCGCACATTCTTGGGATCGACCGTCGGCACGTTGTGGTCCATGGTTGCAAATGTGAGCTCGGGCCGCCGAACCTTGCGACCTGCGAAACGCAGCCCGGCGAACGCCTGAGGCGATGTCACCTCATGCACGAGGTGAAGGTCGATGTAGATAAGCGACTGCCCATCCGGCAGCTCCTTGACCACGTGCGCGTCCCAGACCTTTTCGAACAGCGTCTTTCCCATTAGCCGAGCCTCCTTTGCACGTCTTCGCAGACCATGGCGCTGACTTCCGCCGTCTTGACAAACGCCTCCCCGGCGCGGGCGAGATCGCGCGTGCGGACGCCGCGTTCAATGACCCCGTACACCGCCTGTTCTATCGCGTCCGCCGCGTGAGGAAGCTGGAGCGAGTGGCGCATCATCAGCGCCACCGACAGAAAGGTGGCAAGCGGATTCGCCAAGCCCTGCCCGGCGATGTCTGGCGCCGATCCGTGCACGGGCTCATACAGCCCGGGCCCCTTTTCGCCGAGGCTCGCCGACGGCAGCATCCCGATGGACCCCGTGATCACCGCCGCCTCGTCGCTCAGGATGTCGCCAAACATGTTCTCCGTCACGATCACATCGAACGTCTTCGGACGCGTGACGATCTGCATCGCAGCGTTGTCCACGAGCAGGTGCTCCACGGTGACACCGGGATAGTCCGCCGCCACCTCTTCCACGACCTCGCGCCACACGCGGCTCGACTCGAGCACGTTGGCCTTGTCGACCGAGGTGAGTCGGCCCCTGCGGCTTTTCGCCAAATCGAACGCAACCCGCACCACGCGCCGAATCTCGTCCCGCGTGTAGTGCAGCGTGTCGACCACCGCTTCACCGCCGTTCAGTCGCGCCTTGGGTTCGCCGAAGTACAGGCCGCCCGTCAATTCGCGGACGATGATGAAGTCCACGCCCTCGACCAGCTCTCTTTTGAGCGGGGAGGCCGCGAGAAGCCCCGGCCACGTCTGAATGGGGCGCAGGTTCGCGAACACCTCGAGCGCTTTGCGAATGCCGAGCAACCCGGCCTCCGGACGCCTGTCGCCCGGCAGCTGGTCCCACTTGGGCCCGCCCACGGCGCCGAGGAGCACAGCGTCCGCAGCGCGGCACAGCCGAACCGTTTCCTCCGGCAGCGGGTTCCCCGTCGCGTCATACGCCGAGCCACCAATCAAGCCTTCCTCCAGGCTCCAACGCTCGCCGTGCGCCTCGGCGACGACGTGAATCAACTTGACCGCTTCCGCCGTCACCTCCCGGCCAATTCCGTCACCCGGCAAGATTGCGATCTTTTTCGTCATGCCACCCGATCCTTTCATTTTGCATCGCTGATGAGCTCAGGCGAGCGCAGCCGCGCCCGCCTGTTCAAACCGACCGACAAGCCCCTTCGCGCTCCTTGGCAAGGGGCGATCACGCCCGCTCCGCCGTCGCCGGGACGCGATCGTCCCCGGGACGCTTCGCCTGGATGAACGGCATCATGCTCCGCAGCTTGCGGCCCACCACCTCGATGGGATGCTCGAGCTCCCGTCGGTTGATGGCGTTGAACATCGGGCGGTTGGCCTGGTTTTCCAGAATCCAGCTCTTGGCGAACGCACCGCTCTGAATGTCCGCGAGGATGCGCCGCATCTCCTTCTTTGTCTCCTCATTGATGACACGCGGGCCCGACGTGAAGTCGCCCCACTGGGCCGTGTCCGAGATGGAATACCGCATGTATTCCAGGCCGCCTTCGTAAATCAGGTCGACAATCAGCTTCATCTCGTGCAGGCACTCGAAGTACGCAATTTCCGGCTGATACCCGGCCTCCACGAGCGTCTCGAAGCCCGCCTTGATGAGCGCCGAAAGGCCGCCGCACAGCACCGCCTGCTCGCCGAACAGGTCCGTCTCGGTCTCCTCGCGGAACGTCGTGGTCAGAATGCCCGCTCGGCCAGCGCCGATGCCGCGAGCGTACGCGAGCGCGAGGTCCTTCGCTTGCCCGCTCGCGTCCTGGTGAACCGCGATGAGCGCCGGGACGCCACCACCCGCTTCGTACACGCGGCGCACCAAATGGCCCGGGCCTTTCGGCGCCACCATGAACACGTCGACATCTTTCGGCGGCTGAATCTGCGAGAAGTGGATGTTGAACCCGTGCGCAAAGGCCAGCGCCTTCCCGGCCGTCAGATACGGCCGAATCTCGCGCTCATACACGGCCGGCTGGCGCTCGTCCGGCAAGAGGACCATGATGACGTCCGATTCCTCCACGGCCTCGCCCACAGCCATCACCCGGAAGCCGTCCGCTTCCGCCTTGGCCCAGGACGATCCCGGCCGAAGCCCGATGACGACGTCAAAGCCGCTATCTCTCAGGTTTTGCGCGTGTGCATGCCCCTGCGACCCGTATCCGATCACAGCGATGCGCTTGTCCGCCAACGGTTGAATCGAGATGTCCGCGTCGTAATAGATTTTTTCCATGTCATCCACTCCTCGCATATGTAGAAGTTGTATGGCGAGCACGCGTTTCGCGAAAGGCCGGCGGGACCGATGGGCCCGCCCGCCTCGCGGCTGTGCTCTCTGCGGAATGCAATTAGATGTGCAGGACCTGGGCTTCCCCAGAGCGTTTTGGATCGGCAGAAGAAGCGGCCTCGCGCGGGAGCGCCGTCAACCCGGTGCGCGCGAGCTCGCGGATGCCATACGGCCGCAACAGCGCAATCAGCGCATCAATCTTCTCCGCGTCGCCCGTCACCTGGACCGTGACCGTCTCGCGGCCGACATCGACGATGTTGGCCCGGAAAGGCTCGATGAGCGAATGAATGATGGACCGCTCCTGGATGGGGCTCACCACTCGGATGAGCGCGAGTTCGCGCGCCACCATGGCTTGGTCGGTCAGGTCGGTCACCTTGAGCACGTCGATTTGCTTGTGAAGCTGCTTCATGACTTGCTCCAGCGCCGCTTCGTCCATATCGCTCATCACAATCGTCATGCGCGAGAGCTCCGGATTCTCCGTGATACACACGGTCAGGCTCTGAATATTGAATCCCTTGCGCATGAACAGCGCCGTGATGCGGTTCAGCACACCGGGCTTGTTGTGCACCAACACGGAAAGCACGGGCGTCATGGTTTCACCCCCACCATTTGGTGAATGCCCGTGCCGGGGGCCACCATGGGATAGACGTTTTCTTCGGGATCGACCACGCACTCCAGAAGCCCAGGACCGGGTTGCGCAAAGAACGCCTCGAGGGCAGCGGTCAATTCCTCGTCGCGCTCCACGCGCAGCGATGGAATGCGATACGCCTCGCCCAGTTTCACGAAGTCCGGCTGCCACGGCAGGAGAGATTCCGAATAGCGCTCGCCGTGGAACAGCTCCTGCCACTGCCGCACCATGCCTAGCGCGCTGTTGTTCACGATGACCACTTTGATGGGCAGCTGGAACTCGCCGATGACCGCGAGTTCCTGCAGCGTCATCTGGAATCCCGCGTCGCCGAGGATCGCCACCACGAGTTTGTCCGGCTGTCCAAAGTGCGCGCCGATGGCGGCCGGCAGGCCAAAGCCCATGGTCCCAAGTCCGCCCGAGGTGACCCATCGATCCGGCTTATCCAGCGGGAAGAACTGAGCTGCCCACATCTGATGCTGGCCGACATCGGTGGTGACCACGGCTCGGTCCTTGGTCAATCGCGCAATTTCCGCGATGAGCCGCTGCGGTTTGATGCGCGATCCGTCCTGCACCCACCAGAACGGCAACTCCCGTTTCACGCGCAGGAGTTCCTCTCGCCACGCTTCTGCGTCCGGCGCTGGCACGTCGATGCTCAGCATCATCGACAGCGCCTCGCCGACGTCGCCGACCACTGGAATATCGGTCGGCACGTTCTTGCCAATCTCCGCCGGATCGATATCGATGTGTGCGACCGTCGCTTGCGGCGCAAAATGCTCGAGCTTCCCCGTCAGGCGATCATCGAAGCGCGCGCCCAGGTTGATGAGGAAGTCCGTCTCGTAAAGCGCCTTGTTGGCCGCCGCACTCCCGTGCATCCCGCCCATGCCGAGGCAAAGCGGATGGGACGCCGGAAAGCCGCCGAGGCCGAGCAGCGTCTGCACGACGGGGAGCTGATACTTCTCCACGAACGCGAGAAGCTTCTCCGTCGCCCGCGCGTGCAGGATCCCCGCGCCCGCCAGGACGACCGGACGTTTCGCGTGCTGCAGACCGTGCATCAGCTTGCGGATCTGCATGTGGTGCGGCACGATGGTCGGTTGATATCCCGGCAACTGCGGCGGCTCCTCGTAGTCAAACCAAGCCTCTTCGCCGGAAACGTCCTTCGGGATATCGATGAGAACCGGCCCCTTTCGGCCGGAGTTCGCGATGTGAAAGGCCTCTTTGAAAACCCGCGGAATTTCCGCCGCACTGCGTATTTGGTAGTTATGTTTCGTGATGGGCGTCGAGATGCCGATGATGGAGGTCTCTTGGAACGCGTCGGTTCCAATCACCGTCTTCGCCACCTGACCCGTGATGGCGACGAGCGGAATGCTGTCCATCATGGCGTCCGCCAGGCCGGTGACGAGATTGGTGGCGCCCGGACCACTTGTGGCGATCACGACGCCCGGTTTCCCGGTTACGCGCGCGTAACCCTCCGCCGCGTGAATGGCGCCCTGTTCGTGGCGGGTCAACACGTGGCGAATGCCGCATTGATAGAGCGCGTCGTACAGCGGCAGGACCGCGCCACCAGGATACCCAAAGATGACCTCAACCTGCTCCCGGCGCAGCGCCTCTACCACCATGTCGGCACCCTTCATCCAAACTGCCGTGCCTTCCTGAGCGCGCGACAACGTCGCGTCATCCGCTCGCTTCGACATCCCAGGCATCGCGTTTCCTCCTCTCCACAAGGGTTCTCATGCGTCCACCGTCAACACGGCGCCGGTGTTCGCCGACGTGACCAGCTTCTGATACCGCGCCAGGTAGCCCGTGAGCTTCTCCTTGGCCGGGGGCTCATATCTCGCCCGGCGCGCTGCAAGTTCTTCGTCCGAGACGCGAAGGGTGATGGTGCGGTTGGGGATGTCGATCTCGATTTCGTCCCCATCTTTCACGAGCGCAATGGGACCACCGACGCCAGCTTCGGGCGAGATGTGCCCGACACAAATTCCGCGGGTAGCCCCCGAAAACCGGCCGTCTGTGATGAGTGCCACGTCTCGCCCAAGGCCGCGTCCCACGATGGATGAGGTCGGCGCGAGCATTTCCGGCATCCCCGGCCCGCCCTTCGGCCCCTCGTAGCGAATCACGACGACATGCCCCGGCTGCACCTTGCCACTGTTGATGCCTTCCATCGCTTCGTCTTGCGAATTGAAACAGATGGCTCGCCCGACGAACCGCTGAATGTCGGGATCGACCGCGCCGACCTTCAACACGGCACCGTCCGGTGCAAGGTTGCCGAAGAGGATGGACAGCCCGCCCTCCCGGCTGTACGGGTTGGACGCCGGGCGAATCACTCGCTCATCCAGGATCTTCGCGTCCTTCACCTGCTCGTACAGCGTCTTGCCCGTGACCGTGATGCGGTCCCGGTGCACGGCGTCCGTGTGCTCGCACAGCTCGCGAATGATGGCCGACACGCCGCCCGCGCGATGCACGTCCTGAATGCTGTACTCGGACGCCGGGCTGATCTTCGCGAGATACGGCACTCGTTTGGCAATTTCGTTGATTTCGCTCAGGGAATAGTCGATGCCCGCCTCGTGGGCGATGGCCATCAGGTGAAGAACGGTGTTGGTCGATCCGCCCATGGCCATGTCCAACGCAAAGGCGTCGTCGATCGCCTCTCGCGTGATGATGTCCCGCGGGCGAACGTCCTGTTCGACCATGCGGATGAGGTGCTTCGCGGCCTCGTAGATGAGTTCATGCCGTTCCTTCGAGGTGGCAACCAGCGTGCCATTCCCGGGGAGCGCGATGCCCAGCATTTCCATGATGCAGTTCATCGAGTTCGCAGTGAACATGCCCGAACACGAGCCACAGGTTGGACACGCGTTCCGCTCGAGATCAAGCAGATCGTCCTCGGAGATCTGGCCGCTCATGTACTGTCCCACGCCTTCAAACACGGAGCTCAGGGACAGGGGTCGCCCGGTCCGCGACCTTCCCGCCTCCATGGGTCCGCCCGAGACGAACACGGCCGGCACATTGCACCGGACCGCCGCCATGAGCATGCCTGGCGTGATTTTGTCACAGTTGGGGATGAAAAAGACGCCGTCGAACCAGTGCGCGTTGATCATCGTCTCGGCCGAATCGGCAATGAGTTCCCGGCTCGCCAACGAATACCGCATGCCGATGTGTCCCATGGCGATCCCGTCGTCCACGCCGATGGTGTTGAACTCAAAAGGCACGCCGCCGGCCTGGCGAATGGCATCTTTCACGACTTCCGCAAATTCGCGCAGATGAACGTGACCCGGCACGATGTCGACATACGAGTTGCAGACGCCGATGAACGGTTTCGTCAAATCCCGGGGTTTGACGCCCGTCGCGTAGAGCAGGGCCCTGTGAGGCGCCCGGTCCACGCCCTTCTTGATCATGTCGCTTCTCATTCGTGAGCCACTCCTCGCAAAACCTTCTCTGTCTAGCCCGGTTCTTGGCTTTCTAGTCTTAGCATGTAGGGGACCGTCAGCCGCGTTCCGCGGTTTCCGGAAACCCTGGGCGCTGCCTGACTCGTGAACGTCGGAGCCGCATCACACGCGAGCCGCTTCCAACCGGATCCCGTCCGACCGGACGATTTCCTGAAACGCCGCATGGACCCGCTTCGTCACGGGGCCAGGCACGCCGTCCCCAATCGTGCGGCGATCCACCCCGACCACAGGCACGATTTCCGCGGCCGTCCCCGTGAGAAACACCTCATCGGCGACATACACGTCGTGCTGCGTGAAGGGCTCCTGCCGGACTTCGAGGCCGAGCGACGGCGCCAGGTCGATCACGGCCTGGCGAGTGATGCCCTCGAGCGCCCCGAGATACGACGGCGGGGTCACGAGCACGCCATCCCGCACGAGAAAAATGTTTTCGCCAGACCCTTCCACCACGTATCCCTCATGATTGAGCACGATGGCTTCATTGGCCCCGGCGTGCATGGCTTCCATTTTTATCAGAATATTATTGAGATAGTTAAGCGACTTGATCTTGGGGTTCAGAACGTCCCCGCGCATCCGGCGCGTTGCCGCAGTGATGGCTTGAATGCCCTGCTCGTAGAGCGCCTTGGGAAACATGGACAGCTGCTCCGCGATGATAAAGACGCGCGCCTTCGAGCAGTTGTAGGGGTTAAGCCCCAAATCGCCGCTTCCACGCGTCACCACGAGCCGAATGTAGGCCGAAGTCAACGCATTGCGGCGAACCGTCTCACACACGAGCTCTGTCAGCTCATCTTGGGTATATGGGATTTCAAGAAGGATAGATTTCGCGGAACGATACAGGCGATCCATGTGCGGTTTCAGGCGGAATACGTTTCCGTCATAGGCGCGGATGCCTTCGAAGACGCCGTCGCCGTAAAGGAGGCCGTGATCGAAAACCGACACGCTCGCTCTGTCCCTGGAGACAAATTCACCGTCGAGAAACACCTGTGATGCCACGTCCAACGCCCCTCTCTCGCCCGGATGGCGAGTTTCTCTCTCGCGTGTCTTCATGGTTGGCAAAGATCGATTGACGAAATATTCCGTCAAAACAGCACCGCCAACTCAAGTGCCTGAAGCACTCGAATTGTCACGCGAATTGGATGACTTGCTCGTCATTGTAGTACGCTCGGCCCGCGCTGTCAATTGCCGTGCGCCCTGTCTCATTCATGAAATCGGTTACACGCTCGCGCCGAAAAGGCTTTTTCTGAACCAGGCCCGTCTTCCCCACAACACAGCCGCCGCAAAAGAACTAGGGCGCCGAAGCGCCCCGCTCATTCCGCCACCGGTTCGACCGGCATGACCGCTTCCACCGCAATCTGCGGTATCGCGCGCAGCCTCGTCGCCACCTCATGTGCCAACTTCCCCTGGATCTCGTGCGTCACGATGACGATCTCGGCCTGTCCGCCCGCCACGCGCTTTTGCAACACCGTTTCCATACTCACGCGCATTTCGCCAAACAGGTGTGCGACCTGCGCGAAGACGCCCGGCTGGTCAGCCGCGAGGAGCCGGAAGTAGAACTTGTAGAGGTCGTCTTCAAAGTCGACAACCGGCTTCCGGCTTCCAGCAAGGGCGTACGGCCAACTGGTGATGACCCCGAGCTTGAGGTTGCGCACCAGGGCGATGATGTCCCCAACCACCGCGCTCGCGGTCGGCATGCGGCCAGCGCCTCGACCGAAAAACATCAGGTCGCCAGCGGCATCGCCGCGGACGAAAAGCGCGTTAAACGCGTCCGACACGTGGGCCAGCGGATGGCTCTTCGGGATGAGGGTTGGCCTGACCGACAGCGACAAGCGCCCGTTTCGATCCCGCCCGTCGGCGAGCAGCTTGATGACGTACCCCGCCTCATCCGCGTAGCGCACGTCGCTCGCCGTGACGTGCCGAATGCCCTCGACGCGGACGTCCGCCAAGTGCACCTCGGTGTGGAACGCAATGGATGCCAAAATGACGAGCTTCCGGGCCGCGTCAAGCCCGTCCACGTCGCTCGACGGATCGGCCTCGGCGTAGCCCAGCTCCTGGGCGAGCGCCAGCGCCTCGTCGAAGTCGAGGCCCTCTTCGGCCATCTTCGATAAGATGAAATTGGTCGTCCCGTTAATAATCCCCTTGAGATCCGTGACCTCGTTGGCGGTCAGATTCTCTTGCAGCGGACCGAGCAGCGGAATCGCGCCGCCGACCGACGCCTCAAACAAAATGCTCACGCCGTTGGCGGCAGCCGTCTGAAGAATCTCCGGCCCGTGGAGGGCGATGAGGTCCTTGTTAGCGGTCACGACGTGCTTCTTGCGCGCAAGGGCCTCAAGAATGTACGTTCGCGCCGGCTCGATGCCGCCAATAGTCTCCACGACAATCTGAATCTCAGGATCCCCGAGGATATCTTCTGCCGAGGTGGTGAGCTGTTCATCCTCAAAATGCACACCGCGGTCCTTGTGCAAGTCTCGGACGAGAATTCTGCGAATCACGGGGCGCAGACCGGTCATGTCCGCGACGCGATCCGCCCTTCTGCGCACCAGCGATACCACGCCTGCGCCTACGGTGCCACATCCCAAGAGGCCGATGGGTATCTGCATGTGCCACGCTTCCTCCCTGACTCTGTCGCCGGTGCCCCAGAGGAGCCTCGCCTGACGTTTCTGGACATTTTGCTCCTTTATACCGTCTCTCTCGGCGACGTGTCAAGCAGGCATATGTTCCAAAATGTCGGAAAGCGAGGGAAGCGAGTCGATGGCCCCTCGCCGCGTCGCCGCGATCGCCCCAGCAATATTGGCAAACCGCAGTGCGGAACGCCAGAATAAGCTGTCGTCAAGGCGATGTTTGACGTCGGGGAGATCGGCGTCGCGCGTCAATTGGTACAAAAGCGCGCCGAAAAATGCGTCGCCAGCAGCCGTCGTATCCACCGCTTCCACGGGGATGGATGGAACGTGGTGGCACAGGCCGTCGATGGCGACGAGCGATCCGTCGCGCCCCAGGGTCCCTAGAAAGCGAGTGCCTGGAAAGGCCTTCGCCAACTGGAGGAGCGCCTCATCCGGTTGACGGTTTCCTGTGAGAAGGAGGAGCTCCTCCTCCGAACTCTTGACCACGTGCGCGCGGGCGATCACGTCGAACGCTTGGCCCACAGCCTCGACCGGGCGGCTCCACAGCGCAGGCCGGTAATTCATGTCAAAGGTCACGACGCGGCCGTGATCGCCCGCGAGTTCCAGCGCGCGATGGACCGCGGAGCGAGCGGGTTCATGGGAAAGCGCGAGCGACCCGACGTGGACGACTTTCGCATCCGCGAACCACGCGGGGGAAAGGTCCTCGGGTCGCAGCCTCGTATCCGCGCCTGGATTTCGCTCAAACGAAAACGAGCGCTCGCCGTCCCCCGCAATGTGGACGAAGGCCAGCGTGGTGCGCGCCTCCACGCTGATCACGCTGTCCACCTCGATGCCGAGCGTCGAGAGTGCATCGCGCAGGAAGTCGCCGAAAGCGTCCGCACCCACGGCGGACACCATTCGGCATCGGCCGCCGAGCTTTGCGACGGCCGCGAGCACGTTTGCAGGTGCGCCTCCTGCCGATCCGAACATCTGCGGGACACCTGCGGACGACACGACGCTGAAATCGATCAACACTTCACCAATGCCCATCACGTCGTACATCTTCACCCTCCGTCGCCACCCGAGATATGGCCAAGTTAGCCTTTGACGGCGCCCTGCGTCAACCCGGACACGATCCACCGGCGGAAGATGACGACGAGAACCACAATGGGCACGATGGACACGACCGAACCGGCAAAGATGGTGCCATAGGGAACGGTGTATTGCCCGCTGAACAACGCGATGCCTACCGGAATGGTGCGCATGGTGTTATCGGGATTGAATACGAGCGCCATGAAGAATTCGGTCCAGCATGCGACGAAGGTAAAGACGGCGGCAGTGAACAGACCGGGCGTCGTCAGCGGCAAGAAAATCCGCCAATACGACATGAAAACCGACGCTCCGTCGATCTTCGCCGCCTCAAACAGCGCACCCGGTACCTGCAGAAAATAGTTGCGCAGAATCCAGATGGAAAACGGGAGATTGAACGCCGTGTATGGGATGATGAGCGCCTGGTACGAGTCCAGCCAGCCCACATCCCGGAGCAACATGTAAAGCGGCGTGATCACGACAAGCGGTGGAAACACCGAGATGATGAGCAGAAAAATGAGCATGGGCTGCTTGCCCTTCAGCGGGAGACGGGCAATGGCAAACCCCGCCATGGAACCGAACAGCAGAACAAAGAACGTGGACGTGATCGCCACGATCACGCTGTTCAAGATGTACCGCCCAAAGTGAAATTGGCCGAAGGCCTCACGGTAATGGGACAGCGTCCAGTGGGCAGGGAAGTATGCGGGCGGATAGGCGCTGATATCGGCGTTGGGTTCGAACGAGGTGATGAACATCCAATAAAACGGAAGCAAAATCACCACGAGAAAGAAGATGAGCACGACGTAGCCGATGATACGCTGATACAGTGGCTTTTTCATTGCGCTTCCTCCCCGACCATTCCGCGAAAGGCCGACAGGAACATCAGGCAGGCCCCCAGGATGAGGATGACCGTACTGACTGCAACCGCCGCCCCGAGCCCAAAGTGAAGGTTGGTGAAGAGCGTCTCCTCTCCGAGCATGGCCAACGAAGTTGTCGCAGATCCGGGTCCGCCTTGGGTGAGCACAAAGGGCAGATCGAAGATTCCAAAAGCCTGCAGAATGCGGAAGAGGCCAGCAATGGCAATGCTTCCGCGCAGCTGCGGGAAGGTCACGTTCCAGAACGTCTGCCAGCCGTTCGCCCCGTCGATCCGTGCCGCTTCATAGTAGTCTTTCGGAATCATCTGCAAGCCACTCAAGAGAATAATGACGACGAACGGTGTGGTTTTCCAGATGTCAGCCGCCATGAGGGCGATGACAGCCGTGACCGGCTCGCCCGTCCAGTTGACGGGATTATGGATCAAGCCGAGCGCCTGGAGAATGGCATTCAGGACCCCGTACACACCGTTGTAAATATAACCCCACATTTCGGCCGAGATGACCGTGATGAGTGACCAGGGAATGAGCATCACCACGACCGAGATGCTCTTGAGCTTCTCCACATTTTGAATGGCGAGCGCAATCAGCAAACCCAAAAACAGCTCAATGGCCACCGTCACGACGGAATAGTACACTGTGAACCAAACACTGTGCCAGAAGAGCGGAGCGGAATAGACGTCAACATAGTTCTGAATGCCGTTAAAGGTAAACTGAAATCCGTTTTCAGTCAGCTGAATGTTATTAAAGCTCATCCAGATGGAGTAGAGAATCGGAAAAATCGTTACGGCCAAGATGACAATGCCGGCGGGCGTGAGCATGCCGAATCCAGCTCGCACGTCGTGACGCGCCACGCTTGCCCGACGACTCGTAACTCGCGGCGCTTGCCCGGCTTCCATGACCTTAGACATTTCTGCTCGCCCTCCTTTCTCGCTCCACGATGCGCGCTGCGAAGACCAGCTGGATGAGCTTGATGGGGCGGGCGCAAGCGCCCGCCGCGCATCTCAGAGGCCGCCCGAGCCGCTTCCGCTCAGCGCCTGCTGAATTTGTTGATTCGCGTCTTTCAGCGCCTGATCGACGGATACACTTCCCGCCAACGCCGCATTGACGTTGTCGTAAATAGCCTTGGACACCGCCGGATAGTTCGGCGTCTGGGCGGGACGAGACACGAACTTGACCTTGGGCAGCAACGCGAATACCGGGCTGTACTTGGCCAGCGATGGGCTGTCCGCCACCGCCTTGATGGTCGGCATCTCCGAGTTGGCTGCCAAGATTTCCTGCGCCTGAGGGCTGGTCATCCAGTCGATGAACTGGAGCGCGGCCGCCAGGTTTTTGGTGTGTGGATTCAGGTACAAGTCCCACCCACCGACCGTGCTATATCCGCTCGTTCCATGTCCTGCAAAGGTTGGAAGTGGGGCAACGCCGACCTTGCCCACGACCTTCGAGCTCGAGGGGTTCTGCGAGTCCGACCACGCGTACGACCAGTTGCGGAGGAAAACGGCATTGCCCTGCGTAAACACGTTCTCCGACTGAGGCTCTTGGAACGTGTCGACCGACTGCGGCGTAACCCCTGAGGTGATCAGCCCGCGCATGAAAGACAGCGCCTGCCGGGCCGCGGCGGTGTTCAACGAGGCTTTGCCGTTCGTCAGAACGCTGCCGCCTGCATCCGCCAAATACTCGTCGAAATCACAGGTGAGTCCCTCGTAATCAGCGCCCTGCCAGACAAAGCCGTATTTCGCTCCACCGTGTTTGACGATGTACGAAGCCTCGCTCTGGAGCTGCTGCCACGTCTTCGGAACCGCGAGATGGTACTTCGCCAAGAGATCCTTGCGGTAATACAAGAAGGCCGTGTCGGCAAACAAGGGCGCCGCATAGACTTTGCCGTTGTACGTCGCGCCGGCAACCAATCCATTTGAAAAACGCGACCAGAAAGACGTCGGCAGGTAGTCGGACAAGGGGGCGGCCAGCTGGTTGTGCGCAAACTGCGCTGGCCAAATCACGTCTCCCATGTACACGTCTGGCGTAGAGGAGCCACCGCTGATGGAAGCGGTCAAGTCCGCTCGGTTGGTGTCCGTGTTCGACGGCTGAACTTGAAGCCGTACCTTGATTTTCGGATACTTCTTCTCAAATGCGGAGACCAATTCGCTCGCCGTGGGGCCCGTCGTGAACGACTCGGCCCACACAATCGTGCCCGATGCATTTTTGTAGTTCACAAGGTGTACAGGCTTCGCAATCTTCACCCCGTCCACATTCACCATCTGGCTGGAAGGGCTCGCCGTAGAGGCGCTTCCGTTGGCGCTCGCTTGACCAGCGGGCGCGTTCGCTTGTCCGCACCCGACCACGAGCGCTGCCGCCGCAGAACTGGCGAGTGCGACACTTGTCCACCGTTTGACCTTGTTCTTCATCTGCACATACCCCCATCGAAAAGTTCAAAAGCCATGCTTCGCTTACGCCTTCAACTCTCACGTTACGGAGCGCACCGACTCGCGCTCCACCAGGCGATGAGGCAACAGGTAATCCCCGATCTCGGAAGGCGAAGGAGGTTGCGATGCCGCGCGTATCAGCCATTTCACGGCCGCCTCGCCGATTTCGAGGAAGGGCTGCGCGACCGTGGTCAGCCGAGGTGTCACCATGCGGGCGATGGGAAGATCGTCAAATCCCATGACCGAGATGTCCTCCGGCACCTGATAGCCGTGATCGTTCAGACAGCGGATGGCGCCAAGCGCCATCTCATCCGACGCTGCGCAGACGGCCGTAAAAGGCACGTCGTGGATACGCTCCAGCAGGCGCTGCATGGCCTGATAGCCATCGTCGAAGCGGTACTGCCCGAACTCGACGCGCGCATCGCAATACTCAATGCCAAAATGGCGCAAACCCTCGCGGTATCCTTCCAAGCGCAGTTCTCCGGTCCTGTCGTCCCATAGCTTGCCAGCGATCATCGCGATTTGGCGGTGTCCACGTGACACCAGGTACGCGACGACGTCGAACATGGCGCGCACTTCGTCGATGCGAAAGGCGGTCAGGGGTGTCTTAGCAGCGCTCTGCGTCAGCGTCAAGACGACCGGCACGTTCAGGCGCTGAAGGATGGGATCATAATCCTCAGTGACCAGTTTGCTGGTGAAGATGATGCCCGAGACCTGATACCCGCTGAGAATCGAGAACCCTTCAAACGCCCGTTCACGCGAGTGTTCAGAGTCGTACAGAAGCACTTTCATTCCGTGTTGTTGACTCGCGCGATCGATGCCCTTGTACAGCTCGTTGAAGAAGAAGTCGGTGATGCCGGGTACGATGAGCCCGAGTGTGTCGCTCCGCCGCGCGGAAAGCCCCCGGGCGATGGCGCTCGGCTGATAAGACATCTCCTCCATTGCCTTACGAACGCGTTCCAACGTCTCGGGATCCACCAGGTCGGGACGGTTCAAGGCGCGCGACACGGTCGCAGCTGATACCCCCGCCGCTCTGGCGACGTCGCGGATGGTCGCTCGCAAGCTCACTCACCTCCTTGTGCAACAGTTTCATAAAACGGTTACACAAACTCGAACACCGTGATCATACGGAATGCGCCCCTTCATGTCAACGCTTTCATTTCGATTCAGAATGATTTTCATAGCGCCCCCCTTCTATTCGCGCTCTTCTCGCAGTCTTTTTGCATTCACAGGTCCATGGGGCGAAACAGGTCAGCAAAAATTCTTTCATTCTGAGGCTAAATGAGCTATCTTGAAAATATCCTTTCGAGGCAGGCGATGCGCATGAAGTTCCCGAATGCTGTGCGCCCCTTGCGGGAGTTGGCAGGCCTCACCAGGTCTGAACTCGCTCGGCGTGCAGGGATCACCCCCCAAGCATTGGGCCTCATTGAACAGGGCAGAGTGAGTCCGTCGACGCATGTCGCTTTGCGCCTGGCGAAAGCGCTGGGTACTACGGTGGAGTCGCTCTTTGATCCGGAGCAAAATGCGACTGCCCACCCTGGTACGGGTGTCTTCGGCTTGGAGCGAGTGGCACTCGCGGAAATTGCGGGCGCTCGCGTGGCGAGATCGCTCGAGGACTCGGCTCAACCTGTTCCTGCCGACGGCCTGCGCGGCGAGGGCGAACGCATCGATTGGGTCGCGCCTGTCGGCCCGGAGATGGCGCGCGTCTTCTTGTCGGGGTGCGATCCGGCGCTCTCGTTGCTGGCCGCCTGGGTCAATCGCCGTTGCCGCGAATGCGAAGCCATTCACTTCCTCGCCACCAACCAGAGCGCTTTAGCGGAGCTTGAGCGCGGCACGACCCACATCGCCAGTTTTCACGGGACGCTCGAGGACATCCAGGCGCATGCGTCCGGAAAATCGTGGATCATCGTGCCGTTGGCCGCTTCGCGCATCGGATGGGTGGTGCCGCGCCACAATCCAAAGCGCTGGATGGTCGATGCAGGATTTCGCGAAGGCCGCCCCCGCCTCGTCAATCGCCCGCGCGGTGCCGGGGCACGCGCGCTTGTGGACGAGGCGCTGCGCAGCGAGGGGGTCTCTCCGGACGAAGTCCCGGGCTACACTCTGGAAGCCAAAACGCATCAGGAGGTGGTCCGCGCCGTGATGTTTGGCGGCGCGGACGTGGGCGTTGCCCACGAAGCCGCCGTGACCGAGGAAGTCACCTTTCTTCCCATTCGCGACGAGGTCACGTGGCTCATCATCCCGCGCGCACATGCCGAACAACCTGGTGTTCAACGGATTTTGGACGTGCTTCAGTCGGATCGGTTTCGCAGGGATTTGGCGGCGTACGGACCCTACGACGTGGTCGCGACAGGAAAGATGGATCACCATCTCAAACAGCTCACCTAGGGGGATGACGATGAGAAACACGTTGAGCAAGCATTGGAAGCGCGCGAGCTTAGGCGGATTGATGGTGGGCCTTGTGGCCGTCGCCACGGGCTGCGGACAGCCCGCGCAACATTCATCCAACTCAACCGGCGCGGCTTCGACGACCGCGGCGCGCCCGGTGCCGCTCTCGGTGCTGTATGCGGGCTCCATGACGCACGTCATGGAAGATGTCATCCGGCCCAACGTGGACCGGGCCCTCAACGTGAATTTCCAGGGCGAAGGGGCCGGATCGGCGGAACTCGCGCACATGATCACGTCCAAACTCGCCAACCCGGACGTTTTCATCAGCGCCTCTCCGTCGGTCGATGTGAACGATCTCATGGGACCCTCCAACGGCAATGCGGCCCGCTGGTACGCCACGCTCGCGACGGATGAGCTGGTGATCGCCTACTCGCCGAAGAGCAAAGAGGTCAAGGAATTTCAGCAGGCGGCGCAAGGAAAGATCCCGTGGTACCAAGTTCTAGAGATGCCGGGCGTTCGCTTTGGACGGACGGATCCGAAGCTGGACCCGAAAGGCGTCAATACGATTCTCATGATGAAACTGGCGGAGGCGTACTACCATCAGCCCGACCTGGAGAAGCGGATCCTCGGCAGCGACGAAAACCCGGCCCAGGTCTTCCCGGAAGAGGATTTGATCGCGCAGCTCACCAGCGGACAAATGGATGCCGTGATCGCCTATAAACATGAGGCCATAGAGTGGCACGTGCCGTACATCACGCTGCCTGCCGCCATCAACCTGGGCGATCCGGCGCTCGCGAAGGACTATGCGAAGGTGTCGTGGACGCCCTCTGGCGGCGGCAAGACGATCAAGGGCGCGCCGATCCTCTTCACCATCACGGTGCTCACGCACGCCCCGCACCCGCAGCAAGCAGCCGCCTTCGTGCGCTACATGACGGTGGGTGAAGGTCATCAGATTCTGATGCGCGACGGATTCACGCCAACGCCCATCAAGTTCTATGGAGACGTGCAAAGCGTGCCTGCGAGCCTGCGCTCGATCGCTGTGCGGTGAACTGGATGTCGCGGAATCTGAGGACGTCTGCGCTGTACGCCGCGGGTCTTGTCGCCGTGGCGTACGCGCTCTGGCCGATGATCCGGCTGGCTGTGGACGCGCCGCCCGGCGCGGTGATGTCGGCATGGGAGCAACCGGAGCTTTTGCGCGCTGCCGCCACGACGCTCGTGAGCGCCGCCATCTCGACGTCTCTGTCCACGGCGCTGGGCGTGCCCGCGGCGTATCTGCTCGTCAGGTCCCGCTTCCCCGGCAAGTGGTTGGTGGAGACGTTGCTCGTCCTGCCACTCGTGCTGCCGCCCATCGTGGGCGGCGTGGCCTTAATGGACGTCTTTGGGCCGTACACGACCCTCGGGGGCTTCTTGGCCGCTCACCACCTGCCGCTTACGTTGTCCGTGGCAGGCATCGTGTTGTCCCAATGGTACGTCACGAGCCCGTTTCTCGTGTTCACGTCCCGCGCGGGCTTCGCCGAGGTTCCCCGAGACCTGCACGAAGCCTTTCGGCTTGAAGGCGCAGACGGCTGGACAACCTTCTGGCGCCTGTACGTCCCGCTCGCGGCTCGGTCGATCACGGCTGGGGTCGCTCTCACCTTCGCACGTGCGATGGGCGAATTTGGCGCGACCATGCTGATGGCGTACCATCCGTACAGCCTGCCGATCTACGTCTGGGTCCAGTTCATGTCGGGCGGCGTGACCAGCATGGTGCCGGTCGCAGCCGGTGTCGTGATCGCCCTGGCCATCCTCGTGGCCGCCGCTCGATGGATTGGCTTGAGATGGATGAAGGCAGGCGCATAGCGGGTCAGATGCGCAAAAAGGCCGTCCCGGTTCCTGTCCGGGACGGCCTTCGCTGTGGCATGCGTCAAACTTTCTTCATGCGCAGATACCAGGTCTTGTACTCGAGCCCCTTGGCCGCCGCCTCTTCCTCGCTCTCGATGGCATCGAGCGTTGCCGGCGCCGGCACCACCACCGGATCTCCCGGCTGCCAGTCTGCCGGGCAGGACACGCCGTTCTTGTCAGCGGTCTGCAGCGCGTCGATGACCCGCAGGATCTCCGAGATGTTGCGGCCGACGTTCATCGGGTAGTAGATCATGGCGCGCAGAATGCCCTTGTCGTCGATGAAGAACACGGTGCGCACCGTCGAGGTGTTGTTGGCCGCAGGGTGAATCATGCCATACAGGTTGGCGACTTTCATGTCGAGATCGGCGATCACGGGGAACGGGATCTTCACACCGAACGCCTTCTCCAGGTCATGCACCCAGGCGAGGTGGGATTGGACGCTGTCGATGGACAGGCCAATCAGCTGGACGTTGCGCTTCTCGAACTCTTCGTGGCGGCGGGCAAAAGCGCCGAACTCCGTCGAGCAGACGGGCGTGAAATCGGCGGGATGCGAGAACAGCACCACCCACTTTCCGCGCAGGTCGCTCAGCTTGAGTTTCCCGTGCGTCGTGTTGGCCTCGAAATCGGGCGCAGGCTCGTTGAGACGGGGCAGCGTGTGCACTTCGGACATGCTCATCTCTCCCATTCTCCAACTTTGGTTATCGGATTACTAAGCCTACTGTACCACGGCCGCAGCGCGGATACAAGCGCTGTCTCACCGCAGTTCCCTCGTGTGTATTCTTCGCGCCGAAGCAGACTCCTGCCGAGGTTAGCGTTCCCGAAACGCCGGCGCAGCCATCAACGCGACCTCCGCGAGCGTATAGCGATTTAACGTCTCCAGAAACGCGTCCACGGCTTCGCCGAGCGCCCGCCTCAGCCGACATCCGGGCAGAAGCACGCAGCTGGCGTCCGCGAAGCAGCCGACTACGGCAAAATCGTCCTCCATGGCCCGCACGACCTCGCCAATGCGAATCTCCTCAGCCGGCAAAGCCAAGCGCATGCCTCCGCCACGGCCTCGAACCGTCTCCAAGTAGCCCGCCTGTCCCAGGCGATGCACCGCCTTGGTCAGGTGGTTGCGCGAAATGCCGTACACGCGCGCGATCTCGTCTACCTGCACGAGCCTGCCCTGCGGCTGATTCGCCGCATAAATCAAGACGCGCAGGGCGTAATCCGTGAACAGCGTCAAGTTCAAGCCGCCACCCCCTCAGACCTAGCCGGGCCTGTCCCCGTTTGAACGCGTCTCGCTTGTCTCTTCCACCCCATAGATACGCACCAGAAGCATCGATGGATCGCCCTTCGCAAGCGCCTGTTCCGCATCCACGTCCATGCGGTACACGCGGCCCTGATATCGAAACAGCGTTTCGCGCCACGGCTCATCGCGAAACACATAAGATGTCGCAAGGTACGATGGCCCCTCGCGCAGCACGCGCTCGCCAAGCTCTGAAATGACGCCTGCCGGATCGTCAAGAACCTGTGCCGCAAGCCGCCTGCGATCCGCCGGCGCCATGCGGTCCTTCCAGTACCCCAGGAGGTGGTACGCGGTATTGCGAAGGGCAGACAACGTCGTCGGCTCTCGCTCGATGCACTTGAGCCTGTACAGCCACGCGCGAAGCGCACTCTCGTCCGCTCGAGCTAGGCGCAGCGAGGAAGACAGCTCCTTGACATACGCGTAATTGCGTGCCATGACGGCGTACTTGGTGTCGCGCCACAGCGCCTCGCAGCCTTGGTAGAATAGCCCTAGGGTCGCGCCCACGACTCTCCCCCGCTCTTGCACGGAAGTCTTCATCCCCAGCTTATACCCATCCTGAAAAAGATACCAGTCCCTCTGCCTCCATCCGGCACTTGAACGGACGTGCAGCGAGAACAGTCCGGGCGCAACCCGGGCACATCATGCTTGGCGCGGCAAGGCGCCTCACCTTCGCCGACCTGGGCCGCCGTCAAAGGATCGGAAGAATAGGCCGTACAGGACGGTCGACGCGAGCTGCAGGGCACCGGCAAAGAAAAAGGGCAACGCGAAGCTGCCCGCATCCAGCAGCCAACCCGACACCGTGGGCCCGACGGCCGATGCGACGCGTGTAAAAAACGAGTTCATGCTGAGCGAGAACCCACGCCGCTCGTCCCCTGTGAAGCTTGACCCCAGGGCGGATCGCACGCCCTGCGTGCCGCGACTCAAGGCGCCGCGGACGGCATAGACAGCGGACGCCAGGGCAAACGTGGGCATGAGCGGCAGCACGACCATCAGCGCGACGCCCAGCAGGCGAAGCCACACCACCGAGCGCACCATGCCGACGCGATCGGCCAAATATCCAGAAAGGATGGCGGACAGCCCGGTGACCACGAAGGATAAAGCCATGGTTCCTCCGATTTGCGCGCTCGTCGCGCCAAACCGGACGGCAAACCAATACGACATCATCGGGCCGACAAAGCCGACGCCAAGCCCGTTCAACAAGTTCACAAAGGCGAACTTCGCGATGTTTCGGTTTTCCTCGCGCCGCTTGGATGTGCCGTCGAGCGCTTCCCCTGGCGCCACCGCGCCGCTTTGGTCGGCGTTGTCACTCCGCTTTCCGCCCTCTCTCTGCTCCGCCCGCGTGCGGCCGCCCCCTGGCGCCAGCCACACCACACACGCGCACAGCAGGGATAACAGCGCGATGCCGGTAAACAGCGGGCGAAAGGCAGCCGCACCAGGCAACGCGTGCCGCCACATGCGATCCAATCCGCCCAGCACACAGCCCAGGGCCATGCCGAAAAAGCCGATGGCCGTATTGATGCTGAATACCCGACTCCTGCGATCCCGCCCGACGCTCTGCGCCATCCACGCCTGTTCGGCGGGCGTGAAGGGCCCGGCGGCGCCATTTTGCCCTCTCCCAAATCCCGTGGCGATAATGGCCGCCGCCAGAGCGACCGGATTGCGACTCACGGCCACCACAAAAGCAGCCAAACACGTCATGCATTCGTATGCGAAGAGGAAGGGCTTGCGCCCGACGCGGTCCGAGGCCACGCCCACCACCAGAATGAGCAGAGCACCCGCAACGCCCGCGGCCGACATGACGCCGCCGATGGCCGTCGCGCGCCACCCAATTTCCTTCAGGTAGAGCGCCATATCGACGATCGCGACGCCCTGTCCGACGCTGCGCAGCGCCCGCGCCGCCTGCAGATACGGCACGGGCGAACGTCCGACGTCCATAAGCTGCACCCCCATGCGCACGGTCTAGTCTCTTCAGAAGCTCGCTCGGCATGGGCGTCCTTTCACGTTTTCCGCGACCGCAGGCAGTGCCACACCCAATCTCCGCTTGGAATGGGAGCACCGCCCGCTCTGGCTTTCGCCGCGGGCATATGGTATACCCAGCCGCGAAGCCCGTTCTCGAGATCTTCAACGATGTCGCGTTGATAGAGGTGCGGGTAATCTTCCAAGCGATCGAGCGCCTTCAGGCCGGCGCCCGTCACCTCGACCCACTCGCCGACGATCTCACCGGCCTCTTCGAGCGTGAGAGCAGGGTACGCACCCCAGTCGTACATCACACCCCGGATCCGCCCCAAGCCGTGTTGTTTCACGAGGTGTGGCGTCATCACGCCGCGATTCGACTGGCCTTCGCGCAATGTACCGTAGACGAACACCTTGTGCGTCTCGGGCATGCGATGAACCCTCCCTTGCGCACCACTTCTTATGGAGCGTATCGCAAATTGACCACCAAGCAAAGGCGAGGACATGCCAAAGCATTTCGAGCGGAGTGAATAATATCGCGCGGCTTCGACCGCAGGTGCCCCTTCAGGATGGGCAGATTCGTTCTCAAGGCAGAAGGGCCGCACCAAGTTTAATTCAAGGGAACTTGGTTAGACTGTGGGTAAAGACCTTTCATCCTTGGAATTCTGTCATTCGAGGTGCAGAGCCTATGCTGACCAAAGTCGCGCTGATCCTGTTCATCAGCTTCGGAATCATCGGGTTCAACCGGTACATGAAGAAACAAACCGAGCGGATTGAAGAAAAAATTCAGTCGAACCGCGCATAAGAGAGAGGCGGCCACACGGCCGCCTCTCTCTTTGTCTCTCCCCGTGATGCGCCATGACGGAGCGTTGAAGACCCGTCACGCACATGGACGTCGCCCTTCGTTCACCCACGGCAAGAGGGTTCCTGCCGAGCCGCGGGCGGCAGGCTGTCCCAGCCAACGGTGAATGGACCTTCGCCACGGCCACGGAAGCGACGCTCTCAATCTTCGAAACGCACCTCTTGCAAGGGAATCAGTTTCGTCTTTTTTATCCATTTATACCCAAACCAAAGCGCCAAGAACAACGGGATGCCGATGTACGTCGCGACCACGCCCATCCAGTCAATCTTCCCGCCCGTGAAGATGCTTGTGTCCTGGCCAATGATCACGATGGCGCAAAGCGCGGCGGCGAAGAGCGGCCCGAACGGGTACCACTTGGCGCGGTAGACGAGATCGTCAAGCGAGCGCCCCTGCGCGACGTACGCCTTGCGAAATCGATAGTGACTCACCGCGATGCCGAGCCATGCGAGAAATCCGGTCAGGCTTGCGGCGTTGAGCATCCACGTGTAGACGGCACCATTGCCGACGACGGAAGACAAAAACGCGACGAATCCGATGGCGGTGTTGACGTACAGGGCGTTCATCGGCACACCGTGGCGATTCACCTTCGCGAATACCTTGGGCGCTTTCCCCTCGCACGCCAGCGCCCAGAGCATGCGGCTCGAAGCGTAAAGCGAAGAGTTGCCGGCCGACAACACTGCGGTGAGAATCACGGCATTCATGACGGCAGCCGCCAACGCGAACCCCGCGCGGCGAAAAACGAGCGTGAACGGGCTGATGGCGACGTTGTTCAAGCTCGCATTCAGCAAGTTGGGGTCCGTGTACGGAATCAGCATGCCAATGACAAAAATGGCCAGAACGTAGAAGAGCAAAATCCGCCAGAACACCGTGCGAATCGCGCGCGGCACGTTGCGGGCCGGGTTGTCACTTTCGCCGGCAGCAAGCCCGACGAGTTCCGTCCCCTGAAACGCGAACCCCGCCACCATCACGGTGCTCAAAAAGCCGATCCATCCTCCGTGAAACGGCGATCCGCCCGTCATAAACACGTGCCATCCCACCGGGTGACCTCCGAGGATGCCAAAGATCATGGCGAGTCCCACGACGATGAAGGCGAGAATGGTAAGCACTTTAATGCCGGCAAACCAGTACTCCCCTTCCCCATAGCCCTTCACGCTCACGACGTTCAGGACGAACAGGATGGCCAAAAACGCCGCGCTCCAAACGACCGCCGGGACGTGCGGAAACCAGTACCGCATGACCATGGCACCCGCCGCGAGTTCCGCCGGAAGGGTCACCGTCCACGTGTACCAATAGTTCCATCCCAGCGCGAAGCCGAGGGCCGGGTCCACGAAGCGCGTGGCGTACTGCTCAAACGAACCGGCGATTGGCATGAACGTCGCCATTTCGCCGAGGCTCGTCATCACGAAGTACACCATGATCCCGACGATGATGTACGCCAGCAGAGCCCCTCCCGGACCGGCTGTGGAGATGGACGATCCGCTCGCCACGAATACGCCCGTGCCGATGGCGCCCCCAATGGCGATCATCGAAAGATGGCGGGATCTCAGGTCGCGCCGCAAGCCCACCTCCCGCGACGACGTGATGAAAGCAGGGCGTGCAGCCGCACGCTCGCTTGCACGTTCAACGCTCAAAGCACAGACCCCTTTCTCAAGTTAGAACTTCATCGAGATAAAGCAATGCTACGTGAACATGCTATAGCGAAACGACTTGCGGCGCAACGAGAAATCGTTGGTTGCATGCGACAAATTCTCGAAGTCGAGGGCCTCATATTGAAACCCATTTCGGGCACCCTCCTTACAGGGTGAGGATCAAGAGCCAAAGGAGGGATTCTGAGATGTTCAAACGGATGATTCGGCTGGTGAGCATCGCCGCGCTCGCCCTGGCCATCGTCGGGTTCACGTGGGGACCCGCGGCTTCGGTGCATGCGCGAGACCAAGGGGAAATTGAGTTTCGAGTCGGATCGTCCACCACCACCGTTGTGGCGGGAGCTCGCGTCATCGTCATCAACCACGAGGGAAAGATTGTGGCCACGGGCCTCACCGACACGCATGGGCTCTACATCGCGCACGTGCCCATGTACAAGGCCAAGTGGAACGAAAAGTACGATGCCAAAGGCGTGGTGAATGCCATCGTCACAGCCGATGGGTACAACGAGCAGGCGGTGTTCGTCATCCCCATCACGGAGCATACCATTCAGCCCGTGATTCTCCAGCCGATCCGCCCGAACGCGCGCAATCTGCCGAGCGCGTCCCTGGGCAATTTCAGTTCGTTCGATCTCGTCGGATACATCGATCGGTACGCGTCCGAGCTGCACCTCAAGCGGCAAAGTCCGATTCCAGGCGAGCCGGGGAATCCACCGTGGAGCGCACAACAAGCATCCGCATCGTCGAGGTGATTGGACATGAGTTGGCTGCGACGCCTGGGTTTTGTGCTGTCTGGGATGGCGCTCGTCGCGGGGTGGTCCGTGGCCCCGCCTGTGCACGCACAGACGATCTTTAACACGCCCTATCCCTCGGTGATCCGCGTGGCGATCCGAGCCTACAACAACCCGACGGCGCCCATTCTGTACGTGCAGACCATCGGATTCGAAGAGTACTGTGAAGACGTCTTGCCGAACGAATGGATTCCAAGCTGGAATGAAGAGGCGCTGAAGGCGGGCGCGATCGCGGTGAAGATGTTTGCATGGTATTGGACGTTGCACCCGCACACCGAAAATGGATGGACGTACGACGTGGACAACACCACCAACTATCAGACGTTCAAATACCTGAGCGGCCACTATCAGACGGATTTGGCCGTCCAGCAGACGTGGAACATGGTCTTCGTGCCGCCTGACGGGGCCATTAAACCGCTCGATTACCGCCAGGGTTACGAAGGGCGGCCGAACTACGCGTTTGTGGGCACGTACATCATGTCCCAGTGGGGCACGGAGTACTGGGCGAAGGTGGCGAAACTTCCTTTTAACCAGATCTTGAGCCTCTTTTACCCCGGCTATCAGTTGCGCTGGGTGTGATCTTCCTCGCCCAAACCACCCTGCGAACGCTGGCGAGCATGCGCGAGCACCGATCGGACATTGCCCAGGCAACAGGTACCCTGGGGGTTGCGAAGATCGCAGGCGCAGCGGCGCTCGCGCACGTGCTCTTGAATTTCCTCATCGGGGCGCGCTCCGCGATGGAGCGCGGCGACAAGGGCCTCCCGCGTCCAGTCGAAGCAGTAGCAGACACACGCGGCGCTGGAGGCGTCCTTCTGGAAGACGGGCACGCGCACGTCATCCAGGTCAAACGACTGCTGAGCCGAGAAATAGACGACTTCACAGCCCGGAGTCGCGCAAAAGTGAAAATCGTCGTCGGGATGCAGACGAGATAGGGCCGCACCGGTCAATAGCGACTTCACGGTGCGAAGGGGAACAGAACGGGCTCGTTCGCCGCACGAGGGACATGCCATCGACGTCATCTTTCATCCTCCCTACCCTGTCGTGGACGCGTTGCGCACGAAGATGAGGGCGACGTTGTCGGAATAGACGAGCGTCCAGTTCGGGTTGTTCTCTAGATAGGTCGTCAAACTGTAGCCCGGCGGCAGAATCGCGGATTGAAAATGGTATTGCTGCAGGAGCGCGGGCGCATCGGGCGCGAGATTCTGCAAATCCATGTAATTTGCGAAGAGGCCGGATCGCAGGTAGATATCGGTGCGGCCGTCGACAAAGGTGGGCACGCCCCTGTAGATCAGATATCCGCCGAAGTCGTACGCGTTGAGGAGCGGCCCGGGAATGTGATGGGATTTGAGATAGTCCACAGCTGCCACTGGGTAGACGTTCGGATTCATATGTGCGGATACGGGGCCGCCAAGCGCCGGAACTTTGAGCCCGAAGTCGGCCACCTCGCCCAACATCGCCGCGAGCCACACGAAGCGCAGCAGTCGCTTGGGCCGCAGAAACACGCGCAGCCAGTCCCTGCTCAACAGGGCGATGAGCGGCGCACCGGAGATCGCGAGATAGGGCATGAAGCGCTGGTACACGAGGGTCAACGCCAAACACGCGAAAAAGTAGAGCGCCCATTTCCACGGAAGTTTGCGTTTGCGCGCGATCGCGACCAGCAGAAGGATGATAAGAAACGGAATGACGCCGTATTTGTAGTATTGGCTATGGAAGTTCGGCGAATGCCACTCCGCGATCGAGTTGACCATGAGGGCATTGTTCGAGAGAAGGGCGTAGGTGAACTCGTGAATTCCGTTGGGATTCAAGAGCCCCACGCCTACGCACAACACGGCGATGGCGAAGAGCAGTGCCCGCCTGCGCATCGGCATGGGTTGTCCCCGAAACCGCCCGATCGTCGGCAGGAAGGAGACGAAAACCTCAAACAGAATCATGGCGATGCCAATCGACACGCTGGCGTGCGCGTTTGCCCAGATCAGCGTGAGTGGGATGAGGAGAAAGGCGTAGAGGACGTGCCCCCTTCGCACGCGCTCCAACAAGAGTAGAAATAAGGAAAACATCATGTAAGAGACGAGTTGTGGCCGGACCACCCAAAACGGCATGCCGGCCGCGACGGCCAGCGCAGCGGCGAGCGCGGAAAAGACGGCGTTGCCGCGGGAAAGGTGCAGCGACAGGCGGTAGACGAACCAGACGGTGAGCGTCTCAAGCCCCACAAGAATGCCGTACACGCCCGGAAAGCCGAAATGCGCGGCACACCACGCGAGCACGACCTCAAACAGCCATTCCTGCGTGACCCAGGGTTGTCCACGCATCGACCAGGAGAACGGATCGTGGGTCGGCACGTGATGATGCGCCAAAATCCAAGCACCGGTCGCGAGGTGCCAGGGAGTGTCGGGATCGCTCAAGGGAGACGAGGCCGAATAGGCAAAGTAGAGAAGCCAGCCGAGGAGAATGACGGCGTCCAGCCGAATCCACGATGCAAGTCGAGCCAAGCGTCCTCACGCCTTCCGCATACGAAGATCAATGTACATGACTGCGAGCGCTACAAAGCCGTAAGGCACGACGATGAGTGAGGCGGCGACGGAGACCACCATCGCAAGTCCCGGGATGAGCGCAAAGACGCTGCCCACGAGCAGAAAAAACCCGTCTGCCACGGACAATGCGACGGACAGTGCCACGAAGAAGCCGATCAACCGCCAGACCTCGCCCTTGGTCAGCTGGAACGACCTTTGAATGCCCCCGACAAACCCGCGCTTTTCCTCCGCGATGACGTACGGAACAAAGGCCACCTTCACCCAGTACCAGACGGATCCCACAAAGGCCGCCAACAGGCCCATGACCGCGACTGCCATGCCGAACGCCTGCGAGGCACTCGCCGCGAATCCAGCCAACAGACCGATGAGCCAGGACGCGACGAGCAGCAACACGCCATACAGGCCATAGACCATGACGAGCGTCGCGAACGACATGGGCCATTTCCGGAAGGCGTCGTTGCCCGCCTCCTGCACCGGCACATCAAGGCCGTGAACCACCATTCCGACCGTGATCCGGCTTGTGGCCACCGCCATGAGCGGCAGGACGGCGAGCGAATACAGCAAAACGACAAACGGCATCCACGTCGTATACGCCTGCGGGACGGCTGCCAGGGCCTCGCTCAGGGAATGAGCCTGTTGGACCTTGGCCATCCAATTCCCCGAGGCGCCATCCGAGCTGAGAAACCTCGTCTGCACATACGCGTTGATCACGTCAAACGGCAATAAAAACACAAGCGAGATGCCCATCAGGGACCGAAATCGCTGGCGATAGGCCGACAGCGAGATGCGGAAGATGTCTCCTAACGTGAACTGGGTTCTGGGCGTCACCGCGATTCCTCCCGCAGGCAGGTTGCACGTTCCTTGCCAAACGTCCTTACCATCATAGCATAGAGGCGTTCCGGCGTCTCTCATCTCCCCTGTCCGATGCTTCGGCCCGCCTGGCGCGGTGCGCTCACGAGTACAGGCGCGATTCCACGCCGCTTTGCGCCTCGAGCCGCGCGTAGAGCCCGCCGAGGCGCACCAATTCCTCATGGCGACCCCGTTCGACGATTCGGCCGTGATCGAGCACAAGGATTTGATCCGCGTGGCGAATGGTCGCGAGCCTGTGCGCGATGACGAGCGTGGTGCGGCCCCGGCTCGCCGCCCGCAGTCCGTGTTGCACCCATTGCTCCGTCTGGCTGTCGAGGTTGGCCGTCGCCTCGTCGAGAATCAGAATGCGAGGATCGAGCGCCACAATGCGCGCAAACGCGATCAGCTGCCGCTCGCCCATCGACAGGTTGGCGCCGCGGCCATAGATGAAGGTGTCGTACCCGTCCGGCAACTTGGCGATGACGCGATCCGCCCCGACCGCGCGAGCGGCCGCTTCGACTTGCTCGTCCGGGATGTCCGTGCGAAACAGGCGGATGTTGTCGCGCAGCGTACCCGTGAACAGGTGGACCTCCTGCTGGACGATCCCGACGAACCGGTGCAGCGCCTCCTGCGACAGCGCGCGCACGGGCACACCGTCGATCAGAACATCGCCCTCGTCGGGATCGTAAAACCGGAGGAGCAAGCTCATGAGCGAGCTCTTGCCCGCGCCGGTGGGTCCGACGATCCCGACGAACGATCCCGGTTCCGCGGCGAAGGTCACGTCTCGAAGCACGGGATGGCGCGGATCATACCCAAACGTGACATGTCGAAATTCGACGCGCCCGCGCGCGTCGGCGGGAAGTGTGGCGGGACGCTCGGGATCCTTAACCTCCGGCTCGATGGCGAAGATTTGGCCGATGCGCTCGGCGGCCACCATGGCAGACTGAAGCGTGTTCCACTGTTGCGTCATGGCGTTGATGGGCTGGAAAAACTGCTGGATGTAGCGTATGAACGCGTACAACGTGCCGAACGGGATGGCGCCGTGGACGACGGCTGTGCCACCGAGGTAGACCACGGCGGCCACGGACAGGTTGCCGAGCATCTCAAACGTGCGGTTGAACCACACCGACGTCAGATACTCGCGGATGTTGGCGTCGCGGTGCTCGCCAGCAAGCTGACGAAACTTTTCGCTCTGGCGAGCCTCCTGCCGAAACAGCTGGGTGATCCGCATGCCAGCGAGGTTTTCGGCGAGGAAGGCCACCAGGCTCGCAAGCAGCGTGCGCGTGCGTTGATAGCGGCGCCGAAGCGCACCGCGAAAGCCCGCCGCGACGGCGAAGATGATGGGCACGAGCACCAATGAAAAGAGCCCCATCCGCACGTCCAGGCGAAACATGGCGATGAGTATCATGATGATGGACAATCCATCTCGAATCATGCTCAAAAAGAAGTTGGTGAAAAACTGGTTGACCGTCTCCGTGTCGTTCGATACATTCGCCACGAGAGCTCCCACGGCCCGACTGTCAAAAAAACGCATGGACTGCCGCTCGATATGCGCGAAGAGGCCCACGCGAATGCTCCGAATGACGCTCTGCCCGGCACGCTGCAACAGCGTGTTCTGCAGGTAGTTGGCTGCGACGCCAGCGACCACCACTCCGATGTACAGCGCCGCGATGTCCCAAAGGCCGTGCAGGTTGGGGTGGCGCGTGCTGATGTCCTGGTCGATGGCAATCTTCACGAGATACGGTTGCATCACGCTCGACGCATTGAACACAATGACGAGCGCAATCACCAACGCGAATTGCCACGCGTACGGTCGGGCAAAGGGCAAAAGTCGCGCGAGCGACCTGAGGCTTGGCGCCGAAGATGCTCCCTCTCGCTTCACGAGACCTCCTCCTCCCTTGCCTGCAGCCGATACATTTCGGCGTACACACCGCCTCGGCGCACAAGTTCATCGTGGGTTCCCTGCTCGACAATTCGCCCCTCGTCCATCACCAAGATCCAGTCGGCATCGCGCACCGCGGAGAGCCTGTGGGCGATGACAAAGACCGTGCGCCTCTGGCGCATGGCGCGAAACGAGGCGAGGATGCGCTTCTCCGTCTCCATGTCGACGGCGGAGAGGCTGTCGTCCAGGATGAGAATGGGCGCGTTCTTCAACCAGGCGCGCGCGATGGCCGTCCGCTGACGCTGTCCGCCGGACAGCGTGACGCCGCGCTCGCCGACGATGGTGTCGTATCCGTCCGGGAAGCGAGCCACGTCGTCCTCGAGACACGCGGCGCGCGCTGCGGCCTCGATCTCGTCATCGGACGCGTCCGGTCGGCCGAAGGCGATGTTCTCGCGGAGCGTGGTGGAAAACAGAAAACCGTCCTGCGGAACGAAGGCGATGGCCTTGCGCAGCTGCTCGAGCGATAAATCGCGCACGTCGCAGCCATCCACGCGGATGGCGCCAGCGGGCGGATCGTAAATTCGGGGCAGCAAGCTGACGAGCGTCGTCTTGCCCGAGCCCGTGCGGCCCACGATGCCGATGGTCTGCCCAGGCCGAACGCGAAGGTGGATGTCGCGCAGGACCGGCCGTTTCCCGTCGGGATAGGTGAACGCGTCGAGATCGATGTCCACGGCGCCTTCGATTTTGGGAAGCACGACGGGATGCGGAGGATCCGCGACCGCTGGCACTTCTTGAAGCAGGACGTCGAGCCTGGCCATCGAAGCGGAGGCGCGCTGATAGGAGTTGATGACTTGGCCGATTTGCTGCAGGGGCACGACCAGCTGGCCCAGGTAAAGCGTGAACGCCACGAACGAGCCGAGCGGAATGGCGTGTTCGATGGTGAGCCAACCGCCGTATAAGAGCGCGATGCCAAACGCGACAGAGCTTGCGGTGGGGATGATCGACTGAAAGGCCGCCTGTTTCCGCACGAGCGACATCTGACCGGCGACGATGTGCTCGACGCGATCGGCAAATCGCGCGACTTCGACGGGCTCGTTGGCGGTCGCCTTGACGAGGCGAATGGCGGTGAAGCTCTCTTCCGCGAGCTCTGACATCGAGGACAGTGCTTCCTGCACCTGTCGAGACGAAGCCCGCACTTTCGGACCAATCCAGACGACAAAGAAGGGAATGGAGACGAGCGGGATCATGCTGAGAAGCGTGAGTTTCCAGCTGACGGTCGTGAACGTCATGACGAGCGTTGCGATGAGGAGAAAGACGGCGTTCGTCAGGACGTTGAGCCCCCCAGAGAGCGCCTCCCGAACCTGCTGCACGTCGTTCATCGCGTGACTCAGCAGATCGCCAATGCTGCGCCTGCGGAAGTAATCGACATCCATCTTCTCCCAATGGGCGAACAGCCTGGTTCGCAGCAGATACTCGAAGCCGCGGGCGGCACGGCCGTTTTGGGACTGGCCGATCCCGTAGAAGATGACGTACAACGTCCCGACGGCCATGAGGAGCAGCGCGTAGACGAAAATGCCTCGGCCGCTCAACCGATGGGCGCTCAATGCGTCGGTGAAGCGGCCGAGCACGTTGGGAAACTGGACGAAGATCCACTCCGAGACGAGGATGGAAAGGGTCGAGGCGAGATAGCCGAGGCGATGCTCCCACAAGTACGACTTGAGCAGCGATTGCGGGCGCATAGGACATCACCTTCCTCCACACCGGTCATCAGCCTTATAACGATACCGCAGCCACTCGCCCCCGGCAAGAGATGGAGTCTGCCACTTGCCGGGCGCAAAATGACCAGCGCTCGCCGCGCGCCCGCGCTGTGCCGCGAGGATGGGCTCACGACCCAAAGCGTGCGCTCACCTGGCCCAGGCGCCGAGCAGGAAATAGGCGACGGTGCAGACTGCGACCGGAAGGAGCGCCGTCTTCAATTTGTAGTTGGCGTAATCCATGACGGGCACTTTCATCACCGTCGCCATGGCCACGGTGTTGTCGCTGAGGGGCGACACGAATCCGCCGAACGTGCCGCTCGCGAACACGGCACCCGCTGCAAGGGCCAGGCTGCCGGCACCGCCCTGAGCCAGGGAAAAAGCGAGTGGCATGAGGATGGCCCAGGTGCCGAACGAGCTGCCGAGCACGTACGAGATGGCACAGCCAAACACAAACAGCGCCGGAAGGATGAGCGACTTCGGCACGTACTGGACGATCTCGCGCTGGCAAAACTGGGCAAAGCCGAGATCGGACGCAACGGCGGAGACCGCCCAAATCAGCGCCAACAATACAATGACCGGCATCATCTCGTTGCCGCCCTGTAGGAAGCCGATCATGATGCGGTTGAGCGATGTGCCTCGCACGGCGTAGAGTACGGCCATGACGACCACCGTGAGAACGAGGGCTTCGAGCATGGCTTGTGCGGCGTTTGCTTGAACAAACGCCTGCGCGAGGCTGCGGCCCGCCTTGTACCCGGAGAGCACGGTAAACGCCAGCGTGCAGCCCAACAGAACGGCGAGCGGAAGCACCAGATGGAGCGCGGACGGGTGCGCCCTTTGAGCCAAGGCTTCAACGGGATCGGGAATTTCCTCGTCAGACGCTTCGCGGCGGCGCATGCTCCGCTGCACGGCGGCATCCTGAGGGAAGGCGACAGACCCCGTCTCGAGCGCGAAAGCACTTCTGCGTTCGTATGCAAGCCGTGGGACAGCGGAAGGTGCCCGGCCGCGATCGGCGTGCGCTTCAGCGTGGTGAGCCGGCGCGCGAGACGGGGACGTGGCAGACGAAAATCGGAAAAACGTGAGAAACACGCCCATGAGGAGCATGGCCCAGGCGAAGAAATTGTATGGAATGGTGGCGAGGAACAGGGCATAGGGCGACGCGTATCGCGCGTGGTGAACGGAGGTGTGCATGAGGCCGACCATGTAGGCCACAAACGCCGTGCCGATGGGAACGATGGCACAAAGAGGCGTTGCGGTCACGTCGATGGTGAATGCCACCTGCTCCTTTCGAATGCGAAAGCGCTCAAACACGCGGCTCACGATGGGCGCGACGGTCAGAATGCGAAAGTCCGGCGCCATGAAAGTGAACAAGCTGGACAGCCAGGTGAACACGAAGGCCCCCCGCGGCGAATGAATGCGGCCCGCCATCCAACGGCTGAATCCCTTGACGCCCCCGGAGACGCGAAGCAGGCCGACAAACGAACCAAACAGGTACAGGAACAGAATGAGATTCATGTTGCCCGAAAGCCCTGCCTCCCGCCCGATGTAGGCAATGGCAGCTTCCAAGCCTTCGAGCGGGCGCGGATGTTCGATGTAGCATCCGACAAACAGCCCAAGCGCCAGGCCCAGAATGACCTGTTTCGTCAACAGCGCCACGGGGATAATGACAAGAAAGGGAACAATCGACGCGAACGATCCGTGCATGTTGGTCCTCCTCCCTACGTCATTCCACAGTGTCCGCCAAATTGGGCGGGACATACTTGTGGCAGGAGGAGAGCCTGTGAACGGGATGATGGACCTGGACATCATGGAGGCGTGCAGCGTGTTGTCGTCGCTCGGGACCTTGGCCATCGCTTTGACGTCCTGGTACCAAATCCGGCGAGACGCCCGGATTGGCTACGTGCCGATGGTCGTGATCGACGACTTCGCGCGTTGGAACGGGCACCTCATCGCGGAGATTCGCAACTATGGCACGGGGCCAGCGCTGGATCTGAGGATGTGGATGGTGCGGGGACGGGACGTGTTGCCGATTGAGCCTTCGGTGAATGGGCGGCGCGTGACGGGGCTTCACCTTGCCCCGACGGAGGCCAAGCGCGTGCAGCTGGAGGCAGTGGCTCGCGAATCGGCGAGCTCGTACGCGGTCTCAAGCTCCGAACCCCTGCCCGCGGTCATTCGCATGCGGTATCGGTCCGTGCGCGGCCGAACGTTTGAGGGGCAAACCCATGTGCCGCCGGAACTCGGGTGACGGATTTCACGAACGACCTGCACGAACCGCCAACGAAAGCTCGGGAAATTGCAAACTCGGGCAAGCGCATGCGCTTGCCCGAGCGCGACTGAGACACGTCACTTCTTGGAGGACACCCAGATGTAGTTGTAGAGCGAGTAATCGGTCGTCGGATTCAGCACCTGTGTCGTGGCGTTGTGCACGTTCGGCGCGATCACGGTGATACTCGCCGGCACGTTCTGCCACAACACGGGCAGTTGCTTCGCGATGTAGTCCTCGTACGCGAAGAAGTTCTTCGTGTTCTCGGCCTGGGACGAGACCGGTTCGGTGGTTTTGGCGATGAGCTTGTCGGCGGTCGGATCGTTGTAACCGAAGTTATCCAGCCCGCCAGGCTCAAAGAGCTGTTCGCCCGATGGATAAGATCCACCGTACGTGATGCCGGTGCCAGCCGCGGCCGCCCACTTGCCGGGATTCTTCGAGTCGCTCATGATACTCTCTTCTTGGTTGAACGGCATCTCCTGAAGCGTCACGTCCACGCCAATTTGCTTCCAATCCTGCTGCACGAGCTCCGCTTCCTGGATGGTCGACTCCGCGCCCGACGACACCAGCATGGTGAACTGGAGCTTTTGCCCGTTTTTCGTCATGACACCGTTTTCCATCTTCCAGCCGTCCGACTCCAGCAACTGCTTCGCCTTCGCCGGATTGTAGGCGAAGAGGTTGTTCAGCGACGGATCGTAGTAGACGGTCTTCGGCTGCGCCGGGATGGGTCCGTAGAGCGGCGGCGCGAAGCCGTGATACACGTCCTGGTCAATCTGGTTTTGGTTCATCGCGTATTCCAGCGCCTCGCGCACCTTGAGATCGCTAAACGCGCTGTACATCGGCGAACCCTTCAGCATGTTCAATTCAATAAAGAAGTAACCGAAATTGTATCCAGGTACGATTTTGTCCCCCATCTGAAGCAACGCGTTGCGCGAGTTCCACTGCGACGGATCCAGATAGCCGAGGTTGACGGATCCGCTGCGCAACGCTGCGAACTCCGCGTCCGCAGATGCTTCATACTGGAAGATGAGCTTGTCAAGCGTGCTCTTGTGGCCGCCGAACGTCGGGTTGGGTACGAGCACCCATGCCTGACTTTGCTTCGCGCTCACCAGCTTAAACGGCCCATCCACGACGGTGAAGAAGCTCGCAATGCTCGCCTCTTTGCCGAGATACGCGATTTCCTGCGCCATGTTGTTGGGATACTTGTTCCACGCGTGCTCCGGCAGGGCGGTCAATTGGCCGATGCCGTTGTAGATGAACCACTGCTGGTTCACCGGCTTCTTAAGCGTGATTTGGACCGTGTAGTTGTCGAGCGCCACCACGCTCTTCACGTTTTGCGGTATACCGCCGGAGCCGTTGCTGTAGTTGGGCCACGGCGGCGTATTCGACTCGTCCGTCGCCTTGATGAGCTGATAGTCCCAGACCACGTCCTGCGCCGTGACCGGCTTGCCGTCCGACCACACCCAGTTCTTCTTCAGGTGAATGGTGTAGACCGTGCCCGTCGCGTTGTAGTCGATTCTCGACGCGAAGCTGTCCGCCCAATCAATGGCATAATTGTTTCCGATATAAATTACTCCAGGATATAGAAGAATTTGCAATTGTGCGTTGTAGACACTCGCGTTTGCAGAGTCCGTGATGGGCAGATACCAGTTGAGGTTGGTGGATGGCGCCAGCGCCACCACCAGCGTGCCGCCCTTCTGCGGCTGTTGCGTCGTGGTCTGTGTGCTGTTGGTGGTGTTCGACGAGTTGTTCTGCTGCGTGCCGCATCCCGCGATGATGCCCGCTCCCAGGACGACCGTCGCGGCAGCGACACCCAAGCGCGCCGCATGTTTTTTACGTTGACCTTTCATATGAACCCCCCTTAATCGCGTCTGCGAGCGAGACAAGACTTCGCAGACTTTTTCTTTGAATCATCTCTTTCAGATAAATTCATCCTACGAGCAGCCTGCGAGGTTGTAAAGGTCATAGCGCACCACAGATGTTACCATCCAAGAAGCCCCATCGCTTAGAATCCGCGCCGGGCCTGATGTTTTCCGCACCTACGTGCGACGTGCATCAATCTAAGAATTCTCTAAGAATACCATCCATCATGAAAAAGGCGCGAGGACGTTTGCTTCGCCCTCGCGCCTTCGCGTTCGATCACGACATGGACTCCAGGCTGATCCGCGGATCCACCAGGCTGTACAGGACGTCCGCGAGCAGGTTGCCGATGATGGTCAACGCCCCGAGGAACATCGTCACGCCGAGCAGCACAGGATAGTCGAGCGTGCCGACAGCATTCCAGTACAGGAGGCCCATGCCCGGATAGTTAAAGATCTGCTCGATGAACAACGCACCGGCAAAGAGCGCCGGGAACGAAAGGCCAAACAGCGTGATCTGCGGCAGGATCGAGTTGCGCAACACGTGGCGCCACAAGACCTGAGACTCCCGCAAACCCTTGGCACGAGCCGTGCGCACGTAGTCCATCAACAGCGTCTCCCGCACAGACGAACGCATGTATCGGGAGTACCCGGCCAGCGTCACCAGGGTGAGCGTCGCAGCCGGCAGAATCAAGTGATGCAGCCAATCCCAGAAGCCCGGATTCGGGTCCTGCGGATTCAACACGCCGCCCGACGGGAACCAGTGCAACTGGATGGCGAAAAACATCACCATCAGAATCCCCAGCCAAAACGACGGCATCGAGTAGAAGAAGTAGTTCAGCACCGTGATGATATGATCGGCGATGCTGTTCTCGAAGTACGCCTGAATCGTGCCAATCAGCATGGCGAACAGCTGCGCAAAGATGGTGGCAATCAGAACCAGCGACAGCGTGTTCGGAAGCGCGTGCGCGATCAGGTACGTCACGGGCTCCGTGTAGTTATACGAGTATCCCAGGTTGCCATGGAGGATGTTCCACAGCCAGATGAGATACTGCATGTACAGCGGCTTGTTCAAGCCGAGCGATTGGGCCAGAGCCGCAGCCCGCTGCGGCGTGTAGTGCTGCCCGAGCAAAATGCGCACCGGATTGCCCGGCACGATGTGCAACAAGATAAACGAGATGATTGAAATGCCGATCAGCGACGGAATGGCCTGCAGGATGCGGCGCACAATGTAGCTCAGCACTCGGGCTCACCCCACTTCCGTGATCGACTTGCGCCATCAATCGGTGCGCGTCTCAAGCGCATGGCGCAGGCCATCGCCGATGAAGTTGACGAACAGCTGCGAACAGAGAATCAGAATGCCCGGCGGGTAGATGAGCCACCACGCGTTCTGGAAGATGTAGTTCATCGCAGCCGACAAATCCGCGCCCCAGTTCGGCGCCGGTGGCGGCAATCCTAGCCCCAGGAATGATAGACCCGCAATCGCGAGAATCGAGTCTGCGACCGCGAAGGTCGTGGTCACCAGCACGGTCCCGATGAAGTTCGGAACCAGATATCGCATCATCAGCCTCCACGTGCGCACGCCGGCCAACAGTGCGGCTTCGACGTAGGCCTCGTTTTTGATCTTCAGGACCTCACCGCGCACAATACGGCTCACGCCAAACCAGCTGGTGGTCGCAAGCACGAAGATCATGAGGCCGACGTTCGGCTTAAACGTCGCGTTCAGGAACAGCAGGATGAAGATGCTCGGGATGGACAAGAGAATGTCGACAATACGCATCAAGATGACATCCACCCAGCCGCCCGCGAGTGCGCTCACCATGCCATACAGCGTTCCGAACGCCATCGCCACGAAGGCGGACAAGAAGCCGACTTCCAGCGACGCTTGGCCACCCACCATCATGCGCGCCAAGACGTCGTGGCCCGCGTCGTCCGTACCCAGCGGATGTTTTGCGCTAGGCGGTTGAAGCAGTGCTGTAAAATCGCCCTGCGTCGGGCTCACGTGATACAACATCGGCCCGAGGAAGCAGAACGCGAACAAAAGCACCATGCCAATGACGCCAATGGAGCTCAGCGGATACCGCCAGAATCGCTTCCACGTGCGCCACTTCGTCGCCTGGACGCGCGGCTCGCCCGCGGAGTTTGCCACCTGCGTCTCTGTGACCACGCCTTTCCCTCCCTTCTCTTGCGCGGCCGGGGTACCCAGCCGCGCCACGTGAGTTCAATGGTTTACTTCGACATCCAAATATAGTTAAGCAGTGGATAACCGGTTGTCGGATTCAGATACTGCGCGGTCGCGTTGTGCACATTCGGCGCGACGGCCGTCAGGCTTGCCACGCCGTTCGTCCACAAGACCGGCACCTGTTTCGCACAGTACTCCTCGTACGCGAAGAACGCCTTGAGCGACGCCTGCTGCGACGGTGCTGGCGATGTCGTCGCGGCAATCAGCTTGTCGAGCACCGGATCGTCATAGCCGAAGCCGTCGAGTCCGCCAGGCTCAAACAGCTGCTCGCCCGACGGATACGATCCGCCGTACGTGATGCCCGTGCCGGCTGCAGCCGCCCATTTTCCAGGATTGGACGTGTCTTGAATGATGCCAAAGATCTCGGACAGCGGCATCGACTTCAGCGTGATTTGCACGCCAATCTGCTTCCAATCCTGTTGGATGAGCTCCATCATCTGCGTCGTCGACTGTGCGCCGCTCGGATAGATGACCTGGAACTTCAGCTGCATGCCATTTTTGGTCATCACGCCGTTTTGCATCTTCCACCCGTCCGACTCCAGCAACTGCCTCGCCTTGGTGAGGCTGAACGGAAAGAGCGGCTTCTGCAGATTTGGGTTGAAAAAGATGGTCCGCGGCGTCGCCGGAATCGGTCCGTACTGCGGCGGCGCAAACCCGTGGTAAATGTCCTGGTTGATGGCGTTCTGGTCAATCGCATACTCCAGCGCCTGCCGCACCTTCACGTCGCTGAACGCGGCGTACATCGGCGAGCCCTTCTGCTGATTGAGCTCAATGAAGTTGTACCCGAAGTTGTACGCCGGCGTGAGGGTGTATCCCGACGACGCGAGCGACTGACGTGAATCGTACTGCGACAGATCCAGGTACCCCAGGTTGACCGCGCCGGTCTTCAGCGCTGCGAACTCGGCATCGTTGCTCGCCTCGTACTGGAACACGAGCTTATCGAGCGTGCTCTTGTGGCCCGCAAACGTCGGGTTCGGCACGAGGGTCCACGACTGACTGCTCTTTGCGCTCTGCAGCTTGAACGGCCCGTCGACCACCGTGAAGAACGCTGGGTTCGTCGCTTGCTTGGCCAGATAGATGATCTCCTGGCGGATGTCATTCGGGTACTTGTTCCAAGCGTGCTTGGGCAAAGCCGTCAGTTGTCCGATGCCGTTGTAGATGAACCACTGTTGGTTCACCGGCTTCTTCAGCGTGATGACGACCGTGTACGGGTCCTTGGCCACGACGCTCTGCACGTTGTCCGGCACGCCACCCGCGCCCGCGTTGTAATTGGGCCACGGCGGAGGCGCGTCCTTCGCGTCGGTCGCCTTGATGAGCTCGTAGTCCCAGACGACGTCATCCGCGGTCACTGGGTGGCCGTCCGACCACTTCCAGTTCTTTTTCAGCGAGATGGTGTACACCGTACCCGCCTGGTTGTACGTGATGTTCTGCGCGAAGCTGTCCGCGTAGTCGATCTGGTAGCGGTAATCGATGTAGATCACACCCGGATACAACTGCGTGTACAGCTGCGCGTTGTACAAGCTCGCGTTGCCCGCGTTGGTGATGGGCAGGTACCACGTGATGTTGGTCGACGGCGGCAATGCGTAGATCAACGTCCCGCCGTGCGATCCCGTCCCGCCCGTGCTGTTTGCTCCGCCGCAGCCAGCCACGGCGCCGAGCGCCACCAGGGCGGACAAGCCGCCCGAGAGCACCTTCGTCTTCATGTCGCTTCCCCCTTCGACGAACCCTGAGCGTAGGGTCTCGAAACCGAGGGAAGTTCATGCACCGAAGGGCCTCGCGACTAGCCGTGCAAGTGACAGGCCACCCAATGATCCGGATGCACCTGAACCGGCTTCGGCATCGTCTGGCGGCAGACGTCCATCACCCGCGGACAGCGCGTGTGGAACGGGCAGCCGGACGGCGGATTCGCCGGGTTCGGCACATCGCCCTGCAGGATGATGCGCTCGCGCCGGTTCGTCCGCTTCGGCTCCGGTGCTGCCGAAAGCAGCGCTTGCGTGTAAGGATGAAGCGGATCCTGGTACAGGGACTGCTTCGGGCCGATCTCGACCAGGTGCCCGAGGTACATGACCCCGACGCGATCGCTGATATGGCGAACGACCGCCAGGTTGTGCGAAATGAACAGGTACGACAAGTTGAACTGGTGCTTCAGGTCCATCAAGAGATTCAAAATCTGCGACTGAATTGACACGTCGAGCGCCGAGACGGCCTCGTCCGCGACGATGAGCTTCGGATTCAGCGCGAGCGCGCGCGCAATCCCGATGCGCTGGCGCTGACCGCCTGAAAACTCATGCGGGTACCGGTTGATGTCGCTCGCCCGCAGTCCAACGGTCTTCAGCAGCTCGCCCGCCCGTTCGAACGCCTCTGATTTCGGCAACACCTTGTTGACGATGAGCGGCTCCGCGATGCTCTCGCCGACAGACATGCGCGGGTTGAGCGACGCGTACGGGTCCTGAAACACCATTTGCGACTTGCGGCGGCTCGCCCGGAGCTCTTCGCCCTTGGCGTGCGTGATGTCCTTCCCGTCCAGAATGATCTTCCCAGAGGTCGGCGTCGTCAGCCGCATGATCATGCGCCCTGTCGTCGACTTGCCGCAGCCCGACTCACCGACGATACCGAGCGTCTCGCCCGGCTTCACCCGAAACGACACGCCGTCCACGGCGCGAACGTGGCCCACCGTGCGCTTCAAAATGCCAGACTTGATGGGGAAGTACTTCTTGAGGTCCTCGACCTCCAGCACGTACTCGCTCATGCGCTCCCTCCTTTCTGTCAGACGAGATCGCAACGAACCAGATGCCCCGGCGCCACTTCGCGCAGCTCTGGCATCTTCTCGAAACAGGACGGCTTGGCGATGGGACAGCGCTCGGCGAACCGGCAGCCCTTCGGAAAGTTGGCCGCGCTCGGCACGGTACCCGGGATGGAGTACAGCACGTCCTTGTCTTCCTCCAAGGACGGAATGGATTCCATGAGCGCCCGGGTGTAGGGATGCTTGGGCTCTGAGAAGAGCGTGTCTGCGTCGACGGATTCCACCACCTGGCCGGCGTACATGACGACGACGTGATCGGCCATGTCGGCCACGACGCCCAGGTCGTGCGTGATGAGAATGATGGACGTGTTGGTGTCACGCCGCATCTTCTTCATGAGGTCGAGAACCTGCGCCTGAATGGTCACGTCCAACGCCGTGGTGGGCTCGTCCGCAATCAGCAACTTCGGCTCGCAAATCATGGCCATGGCGATCATCACGCGCTGGCGCATGCCGCCGGAGAGCTGGTGCGGATACTCGCGCACAATTTGCTCGGCGCGCGGCACACCGACGAACTTCAGCATCTCGACAGCCCGGTCCAGCGCTTCGCGCTTGGGCACCCCGCGGTGCCGAACCAAAACTTCCGAAATTTGCGTCCCAATGCTGAGCACGGGGTTGAGCGCGGTCATGGGCTCCTGGAAGATCATCGAGATCTCGCTTCCGCGCACATCCGCCATCTCGCGGTCGCTCAGCTTCAGAAGATCTCGGCCGTCAAACAGAATTTGACCGTCGACAATCTTCCCGTACGGGCGAGGCACGAGCCGCATGATGGACAGCGACGTCATGCTCTTGCCGCAGCCGGATTCGCCCACGATGCAGACGACCTGTCCGCGGCCGACCTCGATGTCGATCCCGTCCACCGCCTTCACCGTCGCCTGTTTGCTCACGAAGTAGGTTTTCAAATCGCGAATCGCGAGGAGCGGTTCGGTCACCCTTCGTCCCTCCCATCTCTCGACAAATGTTGAACGCCGTTCGATTTCGGAATCTGTATGACAACGTCACATGAGTGCTCTCTTGCCTCGGCGCAAGTCCGAAATCGCGGTACCCTGCACGCACCGTGCCTAGTATAGCGCAAATTGTATCGACGGCCATCCCCGGTGTAAAGGAGAGCGACAGGCATGGTCATCACGTTTTTCCAACCGCTCGCGACCAGAATGTCGAACTTTCGCGGCTTTCGCCAGCCTTCGTAGGAAACTAAGAATTCTCTTAGCCTCGGCCGCGCCCCTCGTCCCCGCCGAGGGTGGTCAAGAAATCTTACGAAAGCGCAAACATTCGGACACGCTCGCTCTCCGTCCCAGGAAGCCTATCGGCGCTTCAAGCGGCATTCAATCGTTCCGTGTAGAATAAAACTGGTCAGCCCATGGGACCCAAGCCCATGAGACCGATCCATGGATGCAGCGAACGACGCGGGAGGTCATCCGATGCGCATCTTGCTCGTCGAAGACGAAGTGCGGCTTGCGTCCGCACTGAAACAGCTTCTCAAAGAACACCAGTATGCGGTCGACGTCGCCCACGACGGCGAAACCGGCTGCGATCTTGCCCTAACCGACAGCTACGACCTTGCCATCTTGGACATCATGCTGCCGAAGATGAGCGGTCTCGACATCCTGCGCGCCATGCGCAAAGCGGGCCTCCAGACCCCGGTCTTGCTCCTCACGGCCAAGGACACCGTCGAAGATCGGGTGACGGGCCTTGACGCCGGCGCCGACGATTATCTCGTCAAGCCGTTCGACAACAAGGAGCTCTTGGCGCGCGTGCGGGCCCTCTCCAGGCGCACCGGCCAACTCGCTGGCGGTGAGGCCATTGAGGCGGGCCCGTTTCGACTCGATCTTAACACTCGAACCGTCACGCGCAACGGGGAACCCCTGGCGCTGACGGCCAAGGAATTCCAATTGCTCGAGCTGTTCATGCGCAACCCGAACAAGGTGCTTTCCAAAGAGGTCATTCTCGATCGCGTCTGGGGACCGGATGCCGACGTGATCGGCAATGCGGTGGAAAACTATGTGCACTTCTTGCGGAAGAAGATCGACGCGCCGGACTTGCCGTCGTACATCGCGACGGTGCGGGGCGTAGGCTATATGTTCCATCCCGATCCGGCCGCGCACCGCAAGGCGTGAGAAGGGACGTGCGGTTTGTTTAAGCGACTGAGCCTGCGGCTGACCCTGTTGACGGTCATCCTCTTGGTGGTGCTCTACTCGATCACGTCGCTCGCGCTCTACGGCATCATCCGCGGGTTCGTCACGCGCGGGATCGACTTCACGCTGCGCCAGGCCGCCTACCGCGTGGCGGACACCGCCGTGCTCACGGGCATCCCGAGCTTCGCCTCGACGGGATCGCCCGAAATCAACTTCGTGCTCGCCGACAACGGCGTGTACACGTCGATCGCCGATCCCGACCTGGCGAACGCGCTCGAAAAGCGGCTCAGCCGGAGCGCCGACCGGCCTGTGTTCTTCAACTTCGCGCATGAGGGCGAACACTACCGCGTGTTTGAGCTGCCGATCTCGCCCGGATCGGGCGGGCCGGCGTACGTGGCGACGGTCCTGGACGACTCCCAGACGGTGCGGGCCTTGAGCGATTTGCGTTCCGTGATCGTCATCGTCGGCCTGTTTGGCATCTGCGGCGCGACGCTTGTCGGCTTCATCCTGTCGGAGCGCATGCTCAAGCCCATCCGCAGGGCGTTTCAGCGCCAGCTCGAGTTTGTCGCCGACGCGTCGCACGAGTTGCGCACGCCGCTCGCCGTGATCCAATCCAACCTCGGGATTGTGATGGAACACACGGACCAGACGGTGGAGCAGAATCTGGAATGGCTGAACAACGCGCACGGCGAAGCGCGCAGGCTCGCGAAACTCGTCCAGGACCTGCTCACGCTCGCGCGATCCGACTCCGAACGGATGCCGGTGGACAGGCGCCCGGTGGCGTTGAACGACCTGCTGGACCGCATCCACGACCTGTACGAAACCATCGCGGAGATGCGGGGCATTGAGCTTGCCGTGCGCGCGGACGAGCCCCTCGTGGTGTTGGGCGATCGCGACCGCCTGCACCAGCTGCTTGTCATTCTCATTGACAATGCGATGAAGTTCACCGACGCGGGCGGAAAGGTGGAAATCGCGGCGACGCGCACCCGGAATCAGGCGGTGGTGTCCGTGCGCGACACCGGCATCGGCATCGCAAAGGAGCATCTGGACCGCGTATTCGACCGGTTTTACACCGTGGACACGGCGCGATCGCGCCACGGCGAGACGAAGGGCACGGGGCTCGGCCTCTCCATCGCAAAATGGATTGTCGAGGCCCACGGCGGGAAGATTTCCATCGCGAGCGAAGGCGTTGGGAAAGGGACGACGGTGCGCGTCGAACTGCCCCTGATGCCCAGAAAGGCCGCGCCACCTGGAGAGGAGGACGTCAAGGCGAAGGGCGAGGCGTGATGCCCTGCTCCTGCAGGCGCTCGCGCAGAAACTCGACGAGTGACGCCTGCGCCGCCTCGTCGGACCAGGAGGCGCCGGAGGCCTCGGTCAGGGTGGTCGCCTTGTCCCGCTCGATGCGCAGGTCGTCGCGCCCCGCGTAGCGGTAGAAGCGCTGAATGGCGGCGATGGCGGCGTCGAGATCGGGCGATACGCTGATGCAGCCGTGCGCGAGCACGTAGCCGGGATACCGCGACGCCATGCCGGCGAGCCCGCCCCGCCACGCCTGGGCCGTGCCGACGATCTTGCGGCCGCGGATGGCGACGTTATAGTTGCCATCGCAGTAGCTCCCGGGCACGTCGGTCATCTCCGCGCAAAGCCCGAGGCGCTGCAGCCACTCGACCAGCGGCTGGCAGAGCATGCGGTAATACCGATCCGTCGTCGCACCCTCCGCATGGCGCGGAAAGATGAGCGAGAGGTTGAGCATGCCCTCGCCGTGCGGCACGGCGGTGCCGCCCGTGGAGCGCACGAAAAGCGGCCAGCCCTCCGCCGCCATCCGCGCCATGGCGGCTTGGCCAGCCTCCCCCGCGACGTCGCGCCGGCTCACGACAAGCCCGGTCACGGGAAGGTGGCGCCACACGCGCACGACGGGGAGCCTCTCCCGCACGGCCACCTGCTTGCCAAGCTCATCGTCTCGCAGGATGTTGGCGAGGGGCGACGCGTCCACCTCCTCCACCGACAACTCGACTTCCCGCGGCCAAAGCGCATCCCATGCTGTCATCCTGTCATCCTCCCGAATCGCGCCTCGCGCCCACCAGCGGCAGCACAATGACGACCGTCGTGCCCTTGCCCGGCGCACTCAGCACGTAAATGGTGCCCCCGTATCGCTCGACCACCTGTTTGGATATCGCAAGCCCAAGCCCGGCCCCCTGGCCCTCTCGCCGCGCCGCCTCGCCGCGGTAAAACCGCTCGAACACATGCGGCAACACGTCTTCCGGGATGCCTTCGCCGCTATCGGCGACGGTGATGCGGGCCGTCGTGGCTTCCTCGCGCACGGCGAGCCGGATCCAGCCGCCCTCGGGCGTGTGGCGCATGGCGTTGTCCAAAAGTCCGACCAAGACCTGCCGCAGCCTATCCGGCTGGATCGCCACGCGCCCGCCGCGCGTGAGGTGCACGCTTACCTCCATCTCGAGGTCCGGCCTCAGAAGAAGCGCGTCGTCCCGCAGGCGAGCGAACAACTCATCCATCTCGTCCTGGCCCATTCCCCCGCCCACCGGGAGCTCGTCCACCTGATCCAGGTTGGAGAGCGCGAGCAATTCGTCCACCAGCCGCTGCAGCCGCCCGACCTCCTGCACGATGTTGCGCACCGCCGGCTCCCAAACGCGCGCATTGTCCCTGCCCCATCGGCGCAACAGATTCGCATGTCCCGCAATGATCGCGAGCGGCGTCCGCAGCTCGTGCGACGCATCCGCCACGAAGCGGCGCTGCTCGTCCATCGCCACATCGATCCGGTCGAGCATCTGATTGACCGATTCCTGGAGCGACATGAGCTCCGGCGGCAAGTCGGTGAACGTGAGCCTCCCCGCCCTGCGCCACTCCACCTGCTGAATGCCAGCCATCAGCCGCGAGAGTGGCCGAAAGCCGCGATCGATGAGCACGCGCATCCCCACGGCAAACAGCGCGATCACGGCCGCATCCAGCACCAGAAACACCGTGAGCATGTGCAGCCCCGCCTGGCGGACGGGATCGAGCACTGTGAAAATGGACAGCTGGCCATACCCTCCGTTTTCGAATCTCACGCCCTCCGTGAGGGCGAGCACCCGATGAAACCCATTGGCGTCCCGCCACGCATACGGATAGCTCCAGTGCGGTTTCGCAAAGTCGGGGCCAAGCGCGGGCATCGGCACCCTCGAGGCAATGTCGTCCACCACCGGCGCGGTGAACACGGGGCCCATGATCTGAAACAGGACGTTGCCCTGGGCATCGGTCAGGCGAATGACCGAATCGGTGGCGGCCGCATATCGGTCCCACGTCGTCGTCACGGTTTCCTCCGCCAGTTTGTCGGCGCCTTGGCCGAGCAGCGTCGCCATCTCGAGCTCCATGATCCGCTTCTGGCCGATCAAACTCTCGGCCTGGTAAGACGCCATGAACATCACAGTGAAGACGACGAGCACCACGGCACACCACAGCGTGCTCCAGATGAGCATCGTGCCCTGAATGCTCCTCCGCCGCGCGCCGCGATCCCACCTCATGGTCCCTCGACCTCGAGCCGGTAGCCCTGTCCGCGGACCGTCTTGATGTACCGGCGCTCCGGGTCCAACTTCTGCCGCAAATACCCAATATACACGTCCACCACGTTGGTATCCCCCGGCGCCTGAAAACCCCACACGCGCTCCAACAGTTCCTGTCTCGAGCAGGTCCGATTCACATTGCGCAGCAGGTAGAGAAGCAGGTCATATTCCCGCGCCGTGAGATCGACCTCCTGCCCTTTATACACCACGCGATGAGCGTCGAAGTGAACCATGGCGTCCCCAAACCGAAACGGCGCCGTGCCCGATTCATACCGACGTCGAATGGCTCGGATGCGCGCCCACAGCTCTTCGATGGCAAACGGCTTGACGAGGTAGTCGTCCGCCCCCGCGTCCAACCCTCCGACGCGATCCGCCACGGCTCCTCTCGCCGTCAGCATCATCACAGGCACGTCGGAAAACGTGCGGACCTCCCGGCACAGCTCGACCCCGTTCATGCCTGGCAGCACAATGTCGACGAGCAGCAGATCGTACACCTGCGATCTCGCCTTTTCAAGCGCGCTCTCCCCATCCATGGCCACGTCCACTTCTACGCCGGACAGCTCCAGTTCCAAGCGCAGAAACTCCACCAATCCCGGTTCATCCTCGACGATTAAGACGCGCATCGGTCACTCACCGTCCTCATCTTACCGCAACCCCGTCGACACCGCCTCTTGTTGCGACGCAAGCCACCGAAGAAACGCCCGAGCCGCGGCGGGGATGTGCGATTCCTTCCGCCACACCAGCGTGACGGTCCGCTGGCCGAGATCGCAACCCACGATGTGAACGAGCTTCAACCTGCCCTCCGTCACGTCGTCCGCTACGGCAGGCCACGGCACCACCGCGAGCCCGAGGCCCGCCTGAACGAACCGGTTCATCGCCTCGAGGCTGTCCGTCTCCATCACCGGCGGCGCGGGCCGATCCACCCCCGCCCTGTGCAGCAACTCGTCGATCTGCCGGCGCAATCCCGACTCGCCGTGCATGACCACCAGCGGATGCTCTGCGAGCTCCGCGATGGTGGCGCGCTTGCCCGCGAGCGCGTGGTAAGACGGCGCCACGGCCACCAGCTCGTCCCGCCACAAGGCCACAAGCTCCACGCCCGCGTCGCCATCTGGGGGCGTCGTCACGATGGCGAGATCGACCGCGCGAGACGCGAGGCGCTCCAAAGTGACCTTGGACGATCCCGTCACCACCTGAAACCGCACGCGAGGGTGGATCGACGCGTAGCGAGCCACCAGCGCCGGCAGGCGGTATAAAGTCGGAGACAGCCCTGCCCCAATGCGCACGAGACCCGCTTCTGGATTCGACATCTCGAGAAGCGACTCCGCGAGTTCCTCCTGCTTGCGCAGGACTTCGAGCGCGTACGCGTGGACGCGCTCGCCTGCCGGCGTCAGCGCGAGACGCTTTCCGCTCCGATCGAAAAGCGCCTGCCCGAACTGGCGCTCCAGCTGCTGGATTTGCCTGGTCACGGTGGGTTGCGTCACGTGCAGCGCCCGCGCCGCCTCGGACACGCTACCGAGCGAGACGACGGTCACAAGCGCTCGCAGGGCCTCGAACATTCCCATCACTCCATGCGCCACGAGAATGAAAATGATACGTATCATTCATTTTACACATGGAAAGGCAGGGCGTACACTGGTGCTGTGAACAAGGAGGGAACGCCGGATGTTTCATGCGGTTGTGGGCGCTCAGTATGGCGACGAAGGCAAGGGGAAAATGGTCGATTATCTGGCGGAAACGGCAGACATCGTCGTCCGGTATCAAGGTGGCGGCAACGCCGGGCACACCATCGTGAATGCATACGGAAAGTTCGCACTCCACCTGGTGCCCTCGGGCATCTTCCACCCGCACACGTTGTGCGTCCTCGGGGCCGGCGTCGTCGTCAACCCGCCGAAGTTGGTCGAGGAACTCACAGCTCTGGCGGAAGCCGGGATCGACACCAGGCGGCTCGTCATTTCGGACCGCGCGCACATGGTGCTGCCGTATCACATTTGGCAGGACATGTGGGAAGAAGAGGCGAGATCGAAGAAGGTGGGCACGACGCTGCAGGGCATTGGCCCGGCGTATCAGGATAAAGTGGGTCGCTTCGGCATCCAAATGGGCGAAATGAGAGACCTCCACCGCCTGAAAGAGCGCATTCAGGCCGCGTTTGAGGCCAAGTGCCGCCGTCTGCCTGGGCTCGAGCGCTACGGCACGTGGGAGGACGTTTGGGCGCCCATCGCCGCGGCGCGGGAACGGCTCCTTCCGTACATCGCGGACACCACGCCCCTCCTGTACGAAGCGGCCGTCGCCAACAAACACGTCTTGTTTGAGGGCCAGCTCGGCATTATGCGCGATCTCGACTGGGGCGTGTACCCGTTTGTCACCTCGTCCAACCCCATTGCGGGCGCGGTGTGCGCCGGGGCCGGTGTGCCGCCCACCAAGTTGGAGCGCATCACAGGCATCACGAAGGCATACACCACGGCGGTAGGCGAAGGACCTTTCCCGACCGAATTAGATGACGAGTTCGGGGCGTTCCTTCGCGATCGCGGCCACGAGTTCGGAGCCACGACAGGCCGCCCGCGCGGCTGTGGATGGCTGGATCTCCCGTCACTGCGCTACGGCGCATGGATCAACGGATACACGGAGCTCGCCCTCATGAAGCTCGACGTGCTCTCGGGCCTCGACGAAATTCAGGTGGCCATCGCCTACGAGCTCGACGGACATCGTCTCGCATGGCCACCAGCGGCATACGACATGGAACGCGTGAAGCCTGTGTATGAAACGCTGCCTGGCTGGCGCGAGGACATTGGGGCGTGTCGCAGGTTTGACGAACTCCCGGAAGCGGCTCAACAGTATGTGCACTTCATTGAGGAGCAGGTCGGCGTACCGATTCGCTTCGTGAGCGTGGGACCGAGCCGCGAACAGACGATTGTGCGCACGTGACCATGGAGAAATGAAACGTAAGGGTGAACGGCGCGCCCGCACGCTACATGCGCGGGCGCGCGCTCGCATTCCAGTCTCCCCCATTTCCGTCTGGCGAGCGATGGGACAGTCCGCCGGAACTCACGGGAAGCCGGAGCCGAACACAGGTGCCGAACGCCGTCGTTCGCATGTCGAACGAGAATTCGGGGCCGAAATAAAGTTGAAGCCGGCGGACCAAATTTTTGATGCCCAGACCGGTGCGTTCCCGCTGCGGATCGGCCTTGGATTCAGCGGATGGAGGGCGTCCGTCGTCCTCGACCTCAATGACCACGTATCCCGCATCTTGCCGATGAGCGCGGATGGTGATGCGGCCTTCAGAGCGTTCCGCGAAGCCGTGAAGGATGCTGTTCTCCACCAAGGGCTGCAGCGTGAACTTGGGAACGTGCACCTGAAGCACGGACGGATCGGCCACGAGTTCCACGCGGATCCTTCCTTGAAAACGTATGTTTTGAATTTCGACATAGCGCTGTACGTGTTCAAGCTCCTCACTGAGTGTGAGGAAAGCTCTGGGGTCGCTCAACGACAGGCGGAGAAAACGGCCAAGCGCATACACGAGTTGCTCAATCTCCCGCTCCTCTCGTGCATACGCCATCCAGTAGATCGAGTCAAGCGTGTTGTATAAAAAATGGGGATTGATTTGGGCCTGCAGCGCCGCAAATTCGAGCTGACGCTTTTCTTCCTCCTGAAGCTTCGTCTGCTCGAGCAATCGGTGGATCTCGCTGACCAGGCGGTCGAAGCCCTGCGCAAGAACCTGAAACTCATACCAACCGAGTCGCGTGTCGAGCCGCACGGACAAATCACCCTGCTCGACGAGCGACATAGCCTCCGTCAAGCGGTTGAGCGGACGAGCCACCATGCGGGAGAAGATAAACGCGATAAACAACGAGGCCATCGATCCCCAAGCGAGCGCGGCAAACATCCAGCCCCGCAGGTGATCATCGGCGCCCTCCGTTAAAGAAGCCGACGGAATCCACGACACGACCTTCCAACCGTTCAGCGGAATGGACGCCACGGCGACAACCAACGATCCGGACGGCGTCGTGGCAATGCCGTCGGCGGCTGCCCGACTCACGACCCGCTCCAACGGCTTGGACAAATCGCTCGGCGGGGCAAGCCCAGTGAGCCAGTGGCCGTGCTCGTCTAACACGGCGAGATCGGCGTCCCGCCCTGTGCTCACGCTTTCCATGACCGTGCGAACATACTCGGGCTTGATGCCGATCACCACGATAGCGTCTGAAGGTGTCGTCGGCAGCCACTGCGACACGAAAAAGCGCGGCCGGTGATCGTCGAACAACCACTCAGCCGGCGGCTGCTCCCCTATCCAAACGGGCGTGGTGTTAAAGAAGGTATGTTGGACAAACCACTGATAAGGCTGATCGATGGGACGGTATGGAGCAAGCTGATGGCCTTCGTCCACGAACTCCATGCCGTTGTCCAGAAGCAGCATGACCGTGTCAATGAGCTCATCGTGGTTGCGCTGCACCTGGGTCAGGAGCCGGTTCACGTACGTGTACATGGTGTACGGCGTATAGCCCTTTGGAGGCTCGCGGAAGTCAATTTCACATTGGATGACCGGATCCGAGACCAGCGTGCGAAGGGCCGTGCGCTCGACCGATAAAAACTGCTCGTTTAAGTAATCAGCCGTCTGGACAACGAACGTCACCAACGAGCGGCGCCCGACTTCCTCCGAGATGGCGCGCAGCTTGCGCATCACAAAACTTCCGAGGATGACCAGACAGGACATCATCAGCACCCAGGTCACCATCCATATCCAAACCGTCAGTGAACGACCTAGGCGGCGAATGGCGATCACCGTCATCCCCCTTTGGTGTCGGCGGTCAGCCCGGTTCAGTGCCCCTCGCTCGCGGCGCGCGCGACCTGGGCGTATGACCGCGGATGCACACCTGTATGCCTTTCAAAGATTTCACAAAAGTGACGCAGGTCCTCAAAACCCACGCTGCGAGCCGCGTCTGCGATGCGCACGCCCTGCCGAAGCAGCGCGGCGGCAATCTCCATCTTCCGCATGTGCACGTATTCAAGAAACGTGAGTTGCATCTTCCTCCTGAAAAGCGCCGCCAAGTACGTCGGCGAGACATGGATGGCGGCCGCCACGTCTTGGAGGCGCAACCGGCCTGAAATGCGCGACTCGATGTATTGAACTGCGTGTGCGATCACGTCCTGGCTGTCGGCGGAACAAACACTGACCCCGGCCTCTCGTTTCGCAATACGCTCGACGGAACGGCTGATCACGTCGCGAATCTCTCCTGCACCCGCAGGTTTGAGAAGGTATTCCATGACCCCCAGCCGGATGGCGCGCTGCGCATAACCGAATTCGCTGTAACCGCTCACAATGACGTTCACGGCGGGACGCCGCTCGGGTGGCACCTGCTCGAGCGCGTCGAGCCCACCCAAGCACGGCATGCACACATCGAGAAACGCGAGGTCGATGGCCTCGTGTGCCAGAATTTCCAACACGCGCTCTCCGTCCGCAGCTTCGAAGACAGCCGTAGCCACACCTGAACTCTCGCAGACTGCGCGCAGTCCCCTGCGCACAATCGGCTCGTCGTCCGCAATGAGGATTCGCAAGACCGCGCCTCCCTTCACGGCCGGGCGCAGTGCGCCCGGCGCCGTCTTGCTACATCTCGACTTCCTCGTGAGAGGCTTTGGGAGCGGTCCAAAGCTTTCCGCTCTCGTACGCTTGCAGGTTGGATTTGGTGACAAGAACGGTCGGCGTCTCCAAGAACTTCGGAATGGATTGGCCCATGAAGTACTTGTGCATTTGCTCGACCACGGTCTCCCCCATCTGGTACGGGAAAGTCCCAATGGTCGCCGTCACGAGGCCGCTCTGGATATCCTGCAGCGTGACCGGATTCCCATCGATGCCAATGGTGTAAATGTGCTTGTGCATCTGGCTGGCCGCGATGGCTGCGCCAATGTCCATTTCATCGCTGGCGCCATAGACCAACTGAATATTCGGATGCGCTTGCAGCGCCTGCATGGTGACCGACAAGCCCTCGCTGCGCAGCCAATCCGCCTGTTGTTCCTCCACAATGTGTATATTCGGATAGTTCTTGATGATCTCCTTGTATCCTCCGACGCGTTCCGTATTGTAGTAGCTCGGGATGCCATCCAGAATCATGATGTTCCCGTGCCCATGGAGGACTTGAACCGTAAATTGCGCCAGCTTGTGCGCGGCTTCGCGCTGGTTGTAGCCGATGTACTCGGTGACATTGCCAGCCCCCGTGGACGCCAGTCCATTAAAGATGAAGACCGGAATGTGCGCTTTGTTGGCCTGTAAAATCGCCGTGCCAATCGCCTTGTCGTCCATGGGGCACACGGCGATGGCTGACACGTGTTCCGACACGAGATTTTCCATCATGCTGACCTGCGTGTTAAAGTCCGATTCCGCGGGGGGCGCCTCGACAATGACCTTGTACCCGTACTCCTGAGCGATCTTGCGAGCGCCTTGCACGATCTGTACATAAAACGGACTGGTCATACCCGGAGGAAGGATGGCAATGGTCTTTTGACCCGCACTTGCTGCCTGCGCGTGCCCAGGGCCGAGCGCTAGAGCACTCAGGCACGCGGCCGCAGCGCCGAGCCACCTCCCCCACTTCATTTGTCGACGAGCCTGTTTGCCGCGTTTTTCCCGCTTTTTCATCAGACCATCTCCATTCTCCTCAATGGAAGTCAGACTGGATTTCGTTTGCGATCCGCCTGTGCGTGACCACCCGTCGAAACCAGCGTTTGACCGAAAGTCGCTTTCGCAGGATGTCCGTCAGCACCGCCAGCACGATGATGAGCCCCATGACCACGTCGCTCCAATACGTGTTCACATTGAGCAACGTCAGGCCATCCCGGACGCATGACATGATGAGAACGCCCACCAGACTCCCGAACATGCTCGCCGATCCGCCGGAAAGACTCGTGCCACCGATGACCACGCCGGCAATCGTATCGAGTTCATAACCGTCGCCGTTTGTGCTGATGCCGGATTGGAGGCGCGCGTCCAACAGAATGCCCGCCAGCGCCGACAGAACGCCTGAAAGCACATACACGCCGACAATCACGCGGTCCACGCGCACGCCCGACAGACGCGTGGCGAATTCATTGCCTCCGATGGACAGCGTGTACTTGCCGAACAACGTGCGCGAAAGCAAAATCCAGCAGATGACGTAGACCCCAATGGTGATCCAGATGAGATCCGAAACCCCTAAGAACGTGTTTGTGGCGAGGTTATTGAAGGCATTGGGCAGCGCGTCGATGGTCTCGCCCTGCGTCAGCACGTACGCCAGGCCACGCACCATCTCCATCGTCCCAAGCGTGACGATGAACGGCGCCATGCCAAGCTTGGCAACCGCCAACCCGTTAAACAACCCGACGACCGCTCCCACGCCCAGGCCCGCAAGGACCGCGACGATCACGCCATGCCCCATGCCGCCGACCGCTTTATCTGTGCTCATCAACATCGCCGAAATGACACCCGACAGCCCGACAATGGACCCTACAGAAAGGTCAATTCCGCCGGTGCCAATCACAAAGGTCTGCCCAGCCGCCATGATGGCCACGATGCTCGCCTGCACCACGATGTCTTGGATGTTTCCCCATGTCCTGAATGCAGGCGAAGCCAGACTGAGCGCACCCGCCAAAAGAATGAGCGCCAGAAGCGCGCCGGTCTGGTTCAAGCGGGCGCTAAGCCAGCGTGCCCTCATGGACGTCCTTGCCACCACCTCACTTGACTTGGTTTCTACAGACGAGATCCCGCCATCGCCCATTGCGCAATCACCTCCTCGCTCGCGCCTTCTCTCGGCAGTTCCTTTGCAATCTCGCCCTCCCTCATCACGAGGATGCGATCCGCCAGCGTCAGCACCTCAGGTAGCTCCGAGGACACCATCAAAATCGCGAGTCCCTTCTGCCGAAGCTCATGCAGCAGATGGTAAATTTCAAACTTGGCGGCGATATCGACTCCTCGCGTCGGCTCATCGATCATGAGAATCTCGCTTTCCGCAGCAAGCCATCGAGCGAGCATCACCTTTTGCTGGTTCCCACCCGACAACGCCGCAACACGTTCGGACGATCTCGACATCTTAATCCTCAGTCGTTGTCCGTATAAGTTTGCAAGCTTTTCGACACGTCCGCCGCGGTACCACAGTGGCCCGTTCACGCGAGGATACGAGGCAAGCGCGACGTTATGTGCGATCGCCTGCTCCAGCACCAGTCCCTGCGCCTTTCGGTCCTCGGGCAGAAGTCCAATGCCGAGTCGAATGGCATCCGCAGGGCCCCGAATGCGAACGCGGCGGCCCCGTACCCAAATCTCTCCTGCATCCACCGGGTCCACGCCGAAGATGGCGCGCAGCACCTCCGTGCGTCCTGATCCCACCATGCCGGCAAGGGCCACAATTTCTCCAGCATGCACGTCAAATGTCACATTTCGAAACGCGCCATGTCGTGTAAGCCCTTTCACCGAAAGCAAAGCATCGCCTCGAGCCACTGGCTCAAAAGACATCTGATGGACCTCTCGCCCCACCATCAACTGAATCCAGCGGTCCCGATCTCCGGGCCTCACGTCGAGCGTGTCGATGGTTCTCCCGTCCCTCATGATGGTCACGCGATCGCCAATGCGCGGGATTTCATTCAAGCGGTGCGAAATATAAATCATCGACATGCCCGCGCGCTTGAGCCTCTGAATAATATCGAAGAGGCGGTCCACCTCCCGCTCACTGAGCGACGCAGTCGGTTCGTCCATCACCAAGACGTCGGGTTTGCGCCTCACCATTTTGGCGATCTCCACGAGCTGCTGTGCGGCAATGCCGAGCTGCCCTACCGGCGTGCGCGGATCGATCTCAAGTCCCAACTCCGCGAGCATTTGGGCAGCCTCTTCTTCCATCTGCTTTTTTCGTAACCACCCCATGCTGCGCTGTTCATCCCCGAGAAACACGTTCTCGGCCACGGACTGTGCAGGGCACAGTTGAAGCTCCTGGTGGATGACCGCCACACCCGCCCTCAACGCATCCAGCGCGGACTGCGGGCGGTAGGGCTCCCCGCGCAGCCACATCCGGCCTTCGTCCGGCCGATACACCCCCCCGATCACGTTCATGAGCGTCGACTTCCCGGCTCCGTTCTCGCCGAGCAACACATGGACCTCTCCTTTGCGCAGCGAGAAACGTGCCCCATCCAGCGCCTTGACGCCTGGGAATTGCTTGGATATGCCTTCTACCCGCAGGATTTCCTGCACCCTCACTCCCCTCCTTGTACGTACGACTTCATTGTACGCAAGGCGGGGACGCCGCACAGCGAGCAATCTTTCGCATTTTTGAGGGCAATCTTTCACTTCCTGCCCCCCGCTCACTCGAGCGAGATGTCCAACACCACCGGGCAGTGGTCGCTGCCTAGGACGTGATCGTCAATGCGCGCTTCGCGAACCCGTTCTCGCAGCCGCTCGCTGACGACGAAGTAGTCGATCCGCCAACCAATGTTGCGCTCTCTGACGCCGGGCATGTTCGACCACCAGGTGTACTTGTCCGTCACGTCGGGATACAGATCTCGAAACGTGTCCACGAAGCCGGCGGCGAGCAATTCCGTCATCTTGGCGCGCTCTTCGTCGGTGAATCCCGAGTTTCCGCGATTCGATTTTGCATTTTTGATGTCGATTTCCTGATGGGCCACGTTAAAGTCTCCGCACGCGATCACAGGCTTCGCCCGGTCCAGCGCGCAGAGATAAGCGCGAAACGCGTCCTCCCACTCCAGCCGATACGGCAGGCGCGACAGGTCTCGTTTGGCATTCGGCGTGTAGACGGTGACAAGGAAGAACTCGGGAAACTCCAGTGTGATCAGGCGCCCTTCGGGGTCCACGCCGTCGCCGAATCCGTAGCGCACATCGAGCGGCGGAATCCGCGTGAAGACCGCCGTCCCGGAATATCCTTTGCGATCTGCGTAGTTCCAAAATTGCTGGTACGCGTCTCCGATGGCCAGGTCAATCTGTCCCGCCTGAAGCTTCGTCTCCTGCACGCAGAACACGTCCGCATCGACCGACTCGAAATACGGTAGAAAAGCCCCTTTTTTCACGCAGGCGCGAAGCCCGTTCACATTCCACGATACGAATCTCACCGCATATCCCTCACTTCGGCGTCAAGGGGTACGTGATCCTCACAGGGCGACACGCGCCCGACATCCCTCCGACGAGACCATGGGCGCACAACGAAAGAGCCCGCGCCTGTGCCGTCGGCACCATCGGCGCGGGCTCTTGAATGAGAGCGTCACATCTTCGACGCGATGTAGCAGGCGAGATCGACGACGCGGTTCGAGTAACCCCACTCGTTGTCGTACCAGGCGATGACCTTCACCATGTCGTCGATGATCATGGTCGAAAGGCCGTCGACCGTGGACGAGTGCGCGTCGCCGTTGTAGTCCTTGGACACGAGCGGCAGCTCGTTGTACGCGAGGATGCCCTTCAGCGGACCTTCCGCTGCGCGCTTCAGCGCGGCATTGACCTCTTCGACGGTCACAGGCTTCTTGGTCTGCGCCACGAAGTCGACGAGCGAAACGTTCGGCGTCGGCACGCGCATCGCCATGCCGTTGAGGCGGCCCTTCAGGTGAGGAAGCACGAGGCCCACGGCCTTGGCGGCGCCCGTCGTCGTCGGGATGATGCTGAGCGCAGCGGCGCGAGCGCGGCGCAAATCGCTGTGAGGCAGGTCAAGGATGCGCTGGTCGTTCGTGTACGAGTGCACCGTCGTCATGAGGCCCTTCACGATGCCGAACTCGTCGTCAATCACCTTGGCCACCGGCGCGAGGCAGTTGGTCGTGCAGGACGCGTTCGACACCACGTGATGTTTGGCCGGATCGTACATCTCGTGGTTGACGCCCATCACGATGGTGATGTCCTCGTTCTTGGCCGGAGCCGAAATGATGACCTTCTTCGCGCCACCCTTCGTGATGTGCACCTCCGCCTTTTCGCGGTCGGTGAACAGACCCGTCGACTCGATCACGATATCGACGCCGATCTCCCCCCACGGAATGGCGCCCGGATCCCGCTCCGCGAACACCTTCACGGTCTTCCCGGCGACGACGAGATCGTTGCCCTCGGCCTGGACATCCTCAGGCAGGATCCCATGCACCGAGTCGTACTTGAGGAGCGCGGCAAGTGTCTCCGCGTTGGTCAGGTCGTTGACCGCCACGATATCGATGTTCGGATTGTGAAGCGCCGCGCGGAAGACGTTGCGGCCAATGCGGCCGAAGCCGTTAATGCCAACCTTCACTGCCATGTTCGACCCTCTCCTTGCCTGCTGAAGTTTCGAGCTGCAAGATGCGGCGCGCTGCGCCTTCATCCGTCACCAACACGTCGATGCGATAGGCGTTTGCCACGCTGGCGATGGCCTGCGCCTTTTTCTGTCCGCCTGCCACGGCGATCACGACCCGCGCCCGCGCGACGTCGTCGAGCCGGAGCCCGATGGTCCGCATGGCGTAGACGACTTCGCCGCGCGCGTTGAAGTAGTGCCCGAAGGCCTCGGCCTTCGCCTCCCGTTCGACGAGGAGCCTAAGCTCCTCCTCGGTGGCGTGACGCCGCCTGGCCATCGCGAGCGCATCCCCCACGCCGTGCACGACAACCGTCGCCTGGCGAATGATGGGCAATCGCTCCTGAATGTAGGGGTCATCCAAGAGCTGTTCGAGCGCCTTTTGGGACAGGCTGTCGGAGATCTGCAAGAGAACGGACGATCCGCCGAGTTTCGCCGCGAGCTCGGAAGCGATGGTGTTGGCCTGGTACGCCACAATCTCGCCAACCGTGCCCCTGGCGGGCACCACCGTGATGCGTTGCTTGAGCGGCTTGGAGCTCATCGCCTTCGCGACGGCTGCCACGGTCGTGCCGCCCGTCACCGCGATGATGTCTCCGTCCTGCAACACCTCGGTGATGAGGTCCGCGCCGGCCTGGCCAATGCGCTCGGTGACCCACGCATCTTCATCGGCGTCGCCTTCCACCACCACGACGCGCGGAATGCGAAGAAGCGCCGAAACGCGCCACGCCAAGTCCGACCGCCCGGCAAGCTCTGCCACGAGCGGCTCAAGTTCAGCGAGCAGCGCCTTGCCCTCCGGCGTCAGCGAGACCCCAGACGAAGACGTCGCGACGAGCCCGAGCTGTTTCAAATAGTCCAGTTCGGTGCGAAGCGTCCGCTCCGACTGGCCCATGGCTTGGGCCAAAGCTCGCCGCCCAATGGGCGCGTGTGCGTCGATGCGCTGCATCACGCGCACGCGGTGCTCGATTGCCCTCACCAATTCGGGCGCGATCCGTTCAACCGCCGCCCACTCGGTCCACTGCATGCCACTTCTCCCATCGGTGGTCGTGTCGCCAGCACGCCTATCTTCGGGGAGCATCCTACGTGCGACGCAAGGGACATTTTTCGTCCCGTAGGATCCTCATATCGTCCCATCACCTTCAGTGTAGCGCGTTTGCGAGAGGTGCGCAACGCGGAAACACCCGTTCATATCTTGCGCAAATGCACTTCCTGTACCCGGTGCTGTGCGCCTTTGGCAAGGATGAGGTCAGCCCGGGATTTTGTGGGCGCAATGTTTTCCCGCAAATTTTTGGCGTTAATTTCTTCCCAGATGCGCGTCGCCGTTTGCACCGCCTCTTCGTCGGAGAGATCGGCGTAACGGCGAAAATACGACTTGGGATCGCGGAACGCTGTCTCGCGCAGCTTGAGAAAACGGTCGATGTACCAGCCGCGGATCAGATCCTCGGGCGCATCGACGTAAATGGAGAAATCGAAGAAATCGGAGACGAAGATCGTCATCGGACGCCCGCTGGTAGACATCCGGGTCTGCAGCACATTGAGCCCTTCCAGAATCAGAATGTCGGGTTGCTCCACGACGATGCGCTCGCCCCGCACGATGTCGTACTCGATGTGCGAGTAGACAGGCGCCTCGACGCGCGGTTTGCCGGATTTGATGTCAGCCAAAAAGCGGATGAGCCGGCGCGTGTCGTAGCTCTCGGGAAAGCCCTTTCTTTGCATCAAGCCGCGGCGCTCGAGTTCGGCATTCGGATAGAGGAAGCCATCGGTGGTGACGAGATCGACCTTCGGGTGATTGGGCCAGCGCGACAAGAGCGCCTGAATAATGCGCGCCGTGGTGCTTTTGCCGACGGCGACACTTCCCGCAATGCCGATGATGTAAGGCACCTTGCGCGACTGATGGCCGAGGAATGCGTGCGTGGCCTCATAGAGATTCTGCGTCGCGCCGACGTATAAGTTCAAAAGGCGCGAGAGCGGGAGATAGACCTCTTCGACTTCCTCGAGGGATACGCGTTCATTCAGTCCGTGAAGCTGGGCGAGATCTGCCTCCGAGAGAAGGAGTGGCGTGGAATCGCGTAAGCGGCTCCACTCGTCGCGCGACAACGTTAAGAACGGAGAAAAACGCTCGCCGGCCTGTGTCTGGTTCTGCATCATTCGCCCCCCGCATTCGGTCTCGCAGCGGATGGATAAGTCCTTCATCTCATGTAGAAAGCCCGGCCTGTCTCGCCGGGCCAACGACAGTATACAATGTTCAATCCGTTAAAGAAAAGAAATCGCCCCTCATCCTTCGCTCATCATACTGCGGTACTGCGCTTGCACGAGTTTGTAGTAGAAACCGCGGCGGCGCATGAGATCGTCGTGGCGCCCGCGTTCGACAATGCGGCCGCCGTCAAAGACGAGGATCTGATCCGACTCGCGGATGGTCGAAAGGCGGTGTGCCACCACAAAAGAGGTCCGCCCTTCGAGCAGCACGCGGAGGGCGCGTTGAATCAGGTGCTCCGTGTAGGTATCGATGCTCGCGGTGGCTTCGTCGAGAATCAGAATCCTGGGATCTGCCAAGATGGCGCGCGCAAACGAGATGAGCTGGCGCTGGCCTTGAGACAGGCGGGCGCCGCGCTCCTGCACCTCCGTGAAATACCCGTCTGGAAACCGTCGAATAAATTCGTCGGCGTACACGGCTTTCGCCGCCGCGATGACCTCCTCGTCCGTGGCGTCGGGCCGGCCGTAACGAATGTTGTCCATGAGCGTGCCGGAAAACAAGAACGTGTCCTGCAGGACCATGCCCATCTGGCGGCGCACGCTGGCGAGGGACACGGAGCGGAGATCGTGTCCGTCGATTCGGATCTCGCCGGAGGTCGGATCGTAGAATCGGGCGAGCAGGTTGACGACCGTCGACTTGCCGGCGCCCGTGTGGCCCACGAGCGCGATGGTCTCGCCGGGGCGGGCGACGAACGAGATGTCTTCAATGGCAGGCCGATCCGCCTGATAGGCGAACGTCACGTGCCGGAACTCCACGTGCCCGCGAACGGGCGGGAGTTCGCGCACGACGCCCTGATCGGCGACGGTCGGGCGCGTATCCAGGTACTGAAAAATCCGCTCCGAAGAAGCCATGGCGACAAGGATCTGATTGTACAGCTGCCCGAGCTGGCTGATGGGTGTCCAGAAGCTTCCTAGGTAGTTGGCGAAAGCGACGAGCAGCCCCACCGTGACGACCCCGGTGTGCACGAGGTGAACCCCATACCAAAAGAGAAGCGCGGAGCCCAGAGCGCCCGTGAGATCCACCAGCGGTCCGAACGGGATACTGAATCGCTGCGCGCGCAGAAACGTGCGCATATAATCGCGGTTCATCTCCTCGAAAAACCGCTGGTTCTCATCCGCTCGAACGTACGCCGTCGTGACCCGCATCCCTTGAATGGCCTCCGCCAGGTGGGCGTTCAAGCGGCTCAGACGCAGGCGGACCTGCTGCCAAGCCCGGCGGATTTGAACGGTCAGGCGCAGCGAGAGCATGAACATGAACGGCACGACGACCAGGGTGACCGTCGCGAGTTGCCAGTTGAGCGAAAACATGATGGCGATGATGCCGATGAGCGTGAAGACGTTGGTGATGGAGTTGATGACGCCGTTGGTAAACAAGTCCTGGAGCGAGTTGACGTCGTTGAGGATGCGCACCAAGATGGAGCCCGCTGGGCGCGCGTCGAAGAAGTCGGCCGACAGTCCCTGTACATGGACGAACAGCTCGTCGCGCAGCCGCTGAATCACCCGTTGGCCGAGCCGATTCGTCAGGTCAATCCGGAAAAAGGACGCCAGAAAATTCATGAGGTATAGCGCCACGAGGGCCGCGGCGTAGCCGAGCAAGACGTGCGCATGCCCCCGCCCGACGAGCGCGTCCACGGCACGCCCGACGAGGTAGGGCGCGAGCAGGGTGACGACAAGGTTTCCGCCTGTCGCAAGAAGAGCAAACGCGATGAGGCGGGGATACGGCCGCATGTACGACGCGAGGCGGAGGATGAGCGAAAGCTGCAGCTTTTTCTCGAGCGCCTCATCGTCCCGATAAATGAACGGCGCGCGCAAAAGCCCCTCTTCACCGCTGCGAAAAGCCGATTGCCGTGCCATTTAACGCTCTCCTTCCGCCATGCAGGGGTCCGCGATGTGGCGAAGCGCCTCGAGATCGCGAAACTGCATGTCGTAAATCTGGCGGTACAGCCCGCCGCGATCGAGCAACTCCTGATGCCGGCCGCGCTCGACGATGCGGCCGCCGTCGAGGACGAGGATTTCATCGGCGCCCTTGACGGCGTTCAACCGCTGCGCGATGAGAAACGTCGTGGCGCTCCCTGCCCGAGCCGCGAGGCGCCTTTGAATGGCCTCCTCCGTCTCCATGTCGACGGCGCTGGTTGCGTCGTCGAGGATGAGAATGCTCGGTTCCGGCACGAGCGCGCGAGCGATGGAGACCCGCTGGCGCTGGCCGCCGGAGAGGCCAAGCCCCCGCTCCCCGACGAGCGTGAGGTAGCCGTCAGGCAGGCGCTCGATGAACTCGTCTGCGTCGGCGATCTCGGCCGCTTCTTGCACCGCTTGCAACTCTGCGTCCGGGCGCCCGTAGGCGATGTTGGCGAAGAGCGTCGTGGAAAAGAGAAACGCCTCCTGAAAGACGAAGCCCACCTGACGCCTGAGCGACTCGCGCTTCCACTCCCGGACGTCAACGCCGTCCACGCGCACCTCGCCTTCGTCGACGTCGCGGAAGCGCGGGATGAGGGACACGAGCGTGGACTTACCACTTCCCGTCAGGCCCACAATTCCAATGGTTTGACCGGGCCTCGCGGTGAACGTGATGTCTTTCAGCACGTACTCGCCGCCGAGTTTTACGCTGACGTTGCGAAACTCGACCAGACCTTGCACGGGTCCGTCCCGTTGTTCGCGGGAATCGTCGAGATCGTCTTGTTCGTCGAGGATCTCGAGCAGCCGCTGGCCGGCAGCTGTCGCCTGGGTCCAGTTGTTCAGGAAGAAGCCGAGCTGGGACATGGGCCAGATCATGTACCAGATGAGGGACAGAAAGGCGACGAGATCGCCGAGATTCATGTGGCCGGAGATCACGAGCCAACCGCCGACGAGAAGGATGAGCACGACGCCGAGGTTGCCAGTCAGCTCAATGAACGGGAAAAACGACCGCCACAGCCGCGTCGCGCGAATGTTGGCGTCGTAGTAGGCTTGGTTGCGTTGGCGGAACTTGTCGATTTCGTGGGCTTCGCGGGCGAAGGACTTGACGGTCCGCACGCCCATCAAGGTCTCCTGGACCCCGGAATTCAACTTGCCGAGCGTCTGGCGGATGGTCAGGAAGACGGGGCCCATCCGCTTGTCAAAGCGGATGGCGGTCGCGGCGAGCACCGGAATGACGATGGACAAAAGCAGCGCAAGCCGGACGTCGAGCGTGAGCATCATGCCGATGCTGAAGACGATGGTCAAAAACAAGTTGATCAGGTTGTTGATGCCGAACGCAAAAAACATGCGGAACGCGTCGAGATCGGCCGTGAGGCGAGACATGAGATCGCCCGTGTGAATTTCGTCGTAGTATCGAAACGGCAGGTGGTTGAGCGTCCGGTACAGCTCGTTGCGCAGATCGAACGCGGTGCGCGCCCCAAACACCTGCGCGAGATACGCCTGGGTGAAGGTGCAGACGCCCTTGACCAGGGATGCCGCGAGGATGGCGGATGCGAGCGGCAAAAGCAGTTTCTCTTGATGGCCGAGAATCACGCGGTTGACGATGGCCTTGAGCAGATAAGGATAGGCGAGCTGCAGAAGCGCCGTGCAAATCAGAAAGCCGAAGCTCACCCACAAAAGCGGCAGGTACGGCCGATAAAAGCGAGATAATCGTCGATACACGCCTGTCAAGCCTGGTCTCCCCTTTTCGCGGCCACAGCCGGGTAAGTCGCACGCCAGACATTGAAGCACACCGTGTGCGAAAACGGGATGCCGGATTTGGTCATCTCCTTCCGCATGTGGCTGGCGCGGCAAAACGGCCGATGAAGACCAGAACGAACACATGGCGACAACGATAGCGCGCCCGTCCGATGGGGCGTTCCCCTCTCCAACGCGCGTCAGGTGGCACGCTGCCGGAACTCGCGAGGCGAGATGCCGTACTTCTGGCGAAATACACGGTAGAAATAGGAATAGGAATGAAAGCCGCAGCGGTCCGCGATTTCCTCAAGGTTCAGGGTGCTGAATCGCATCCGGTCGCACGCCATCTGGAGCCGCACGCTCTGCAGGTACTGCACGACGGTCTGGCCGTACGCCTCCTTGAAGATGTGCACGACGCGCGAGACGGACAGACCGACAGCCGCTGCGATGTCCGACAGGGACAGATCCTCGGCCGCGTGGCGCTCAATATAGGCCCGTATGCGCTCGGCCGCGATGGGAACGGGTGTGGCGCGCTTCGGATCGTAGCCGTACTTGTCAAACGTCAGGCAAAGCGCCCGCAGCAAATAGTCGCAGAGCTCCTCATCGGGTTTCCCAGGCCGCCTGTGCTCCTCGATGAGCTGTCGCCACAGATACACGCAGTTTTCGTGCAGTGCGAGGCGAAGGTGGCGCTTTCTTGGGCGATCCCGCCACCACTGTTCGATCCACGGTCCGCCGCAGAACAGATAGAGATCGGTCGACAGATGCTCACCAGGGCGATCGCCGTCGTCCGGTTCAATGCGCAGTTCGTAGGGTTCTCCGGCGGGAAAGAGGAGCAGGTCCCCTGCTTCGACCACCATAGACGCGCCGGAGGTCGTGACGACAGCGTGCCCGTCGAGCTGCAGGCGAAAGAGATAGCAATCGAGACCCTGTTGCACGTTCTGAACAAACGGTGTGTCGTGCTCCGCGAATCCTGCGCCGAGAACCCAGGCCGCGGCCCCCCGACTCTCGCGATGCTCCCCTGACATGGACCCATTCACTCCCACTCCGAGGCCCGGTGCCGCACGCGACCTCGGCTGCTTCATTCGATTCTCTGTTAGACATCGGGCCTCGCGTCCACTATACTGAGCAGTGGAATCGAGAATCCCAGACAATCACAACCAAGCACGCCGTTCTAAGGTGCAAGGCGCAAGGAGGCTCATGCGTCGTGAGTGAAACGCAACAGATGCAAGAGACGCTGGATGTGTCCGACATTCTGCTGGATCCGTCGGTTCAACGCTCGTTGAACAACGTCCTCGAGCGCTTGCCGCACATCGCCAAGCTGGTGGAGGCGCTGACGGCGGACGAGCGCACGCTGGAAAGCCTGACGGCCATCGTCGAACACCTTCCTCAACTGGCAAAGTTGGTGTACCTCGTGAGCCGCGTGTCCCAGGCCGTCGAGGACGTCATCACCGACGGCGACTCGCTCGAAGGATTTGGCCAACTCGCCAAGCAGATGGCAGAGCCCGCGGTGGGCCCCGCCAAAAAACTGTTGGACGCATACAAGGTGGCGAAAGAGCGCGCCGAGCACGATACGACCACGTTCAGCGTGTTCAGCCTGCTGAAGCTCTTGAAGGAGCCCGTGGTGCAGAAGAATCTCCGCATCGTCTCCGCGATGCTCGAGGAGCTCAGCAAGGACGAGTCTCACGGCCACCACTGAGCCTGGTCTCGTCGCGATCGCGCCTTTCCCCGATGGCGCGATCGCCCCGCCACACGACAGGGAGGGACGCTCATGAGCGAATCTCAGCGCAAGTGGACGGAAGATGAGCTGCGAAAACGCCTCACCCCGCTTCAGTACGCCGTCACCCAGGAAAACGCGACCGAACCGCCTTTTCGCAACGAATATTGGAACCACCACGAGGAAGGCCTGTACGTCGACATCGTCTCAGGAGAACCGCTCTTTTCCTCTCGGGACAAGTTTGACTCGGGCTGCGGCTGGCCGAGCTTCACCAAGCCCATTGCTGAGGACGCCCTGGTGGAGCGGTTGGACCTGAGCCACGGCATGATCCGCACCGAAGTCCGCAGCCGGGACGCGGACTCCCATCTGGGTCACGTCTTTCCGGACGGCCCCGCCGACAAGGGCGGCCTTCGCTACTGCATCAATTCGGCGGCGCTGCGGTTCATCCCGAAGAAGGACCTCGAAAAAGAGGGGTACGGCGAGTATCTGAAGCTGTTTGAGGACGACGAGGCCTGACGGCGCGCATGCTGTTGATGGTGAAGCTATTCGAGAGCCTCGCGCTTCCGCCGGGCCTCTTCGCCGGTCTCTCCCTTCTCCTTGCCATGCTCCTCGCCCGCCGTCACCGCGGATTTGCCGTCGCGTTGGCCGCCGTCGCGCTCTCCTTTGCGGCCCTGTGCACCACCGCCGTGGGCAACGCGCTCCTCGCCCCTCTCGAACGCTTGTACGCGCCCGCCGCGCATCCCAAGGGCGACGCGATCGTCGTCCTCGGCGCGGGTTTTTCCGCCGACACGCCCGATTTCGCCGACCCCACGCAGACCACGGGGGCGCTCTACGGCGATTCGGCCGAGCGCGTGCTTGCCGCTCTGGCCCTGTACAGAACACTGCACTTGCCCATCATCCTGTCAGGCGGTCCCCTTGTGCAAGCGGGCGGGAGATCGTACGCTTTCGCCTACATTGCCGCGCGCGATCTCGCCTTACTCGGCGTCCCCCTCCGCGATCTGTACGTCGATCCGACCAGCCGGACCACGGAGGAGAACGCCGAACACACCGCGCTCCTTCTCCGCCGCCTGCATCGTGCGCACCCCATCCTCGTCACGTCGGCCTATCAGATGGCGCGCGCGGTGATGGACTTCAGGCGCGAAGACATCTCCGTCGTCCCCTATCCTGTCGGCTACGTGGCCAACCGCATCGCGGCGTCCCCGGGCTACGCGTGGCTGCCCACGCAGGCCGGCCTCGACGAGAGCTGTACCGCATTGCACGAAGATCTCGGCCTCCTCGCCGCGCGCCTACACCTCCACGGCTAACCTCGCTTCGGCGCGTGGCGCCGCAAGAGAGAGGCGAGATCGCCATAGGCCTCGGGCGTCGCGGCGACGATGCCGTGCGTGAGGGTGTCCGGCTGGTTGAAGCGAAACGGCCGCGAAGCGCCGTCGTGCACGCGCCCGCCAGCGGCCAAAACGAGGGCGACGCCCGCCGCGATGTCCCACTCGTGCTTCGGGCCGAGGCTGAAGGTCCCATCGGCTTCCCCGGCCGCGACAAGCGCCAACTTGTAGGCGATGGACCCGACCGCGCGCACATCCAGGACGTCGGCAAACGGCTCAAACTCGCCCCGGTTGATCTCCGATCGGCTGCCGAGAATGGTGAGCCGCTCGCCGCGAGCGCGGGAACACGCCATCGGCGTTCCATTTCGCCACGCGCCCAGGCCAACCGCACCGTAAAACACGTCGCCCGTGGCAGGATTCACCAGAACACCGGCCCGTGGCTCGCCGTCTTGCGCGAGCGCCACGGAGACGGCGTACTCCGGTATGCGGCGGACGAACTCCCGCGTGCCGTCGATGGGGTCGACAATCCAGACCCACCGCTTGCCCAGGCGATCCGGCCGATCCTTCGTCTCTTCGGACAACCAGCCCGCCTCGGGAAGCAAATGGAGGAGGCGCTCCTTGAGGAACGCGTCGCAGGCGAGATCGGCCGTGGTGACCGGGTCTCGCCTCGCCTCGGGATTCTTGAACTGCGTATCAAAGCCCTGCCGGGCGATGTCTTCCACCAACCGCCCGGCCTCCTGCACGATGGCCGCCAGGCCATTCAGCCACGTTTTGTCCATGCGCCCCTCCGACTCGTGAAGCTCCATGTGCCCAATTCCACATCCGCCTTCCATTATACAGGCGGTGTAAAGCAGGGGGACGCCGGGCTCAGGCGCGGCCCGTGGGAACACGCACCGCCAGGCTCAAGGCCCCGCTCGACGAACGCGTCGCGCGGGCTCAGGCGCGGGCTCAGGCGCGACCCGTAAGGAACGCGCGGGACGCCTCCCAGAGCCCGTTCAGGTACGTGAGGCCGAGCGCGCGGTCGTACAGGCCGTACCCAGGGATGCCCGTCCCGCCCCAGATCATGCGGCCGTGATCGGGCCGGGCGGGCCCTTGGTAGTTGAGCCGCGCGAGAATGGCCACGAGTTGCGCCATGTCCACGGACCCGTCGCGCGAAAGGTGGCCCGATTCATAGAACGACTTGTCGCCCACGCGCTTGACGTTGCGCAGGTGTACGAAGTGCAGCCGATTGCGCTCGCCGAGATCGCGCAGAATGGCGGGCAGGTCGTTCTCGGCCGACGCGCCGAGCGATCCGGAGCAGAAGCAGACGCCGTTGGCGGGCGAGTCACACAGCTCAAACATGCGCAAAAACGAGGCGTGCCGCCCGATGATCCGCGGAATGCCGACGACGGGCCAGGGCGGATCGTCCGGGTGAATGGCGAGGCGAATGCCCACCTCCTCCGCCACGGGCGCCACGGCGCGCAGGAAGTAGGCGAGGCTGTCCCACAAGCCCTCGTCGCCGCGATCGCGGTACTCGTCCCGCAGGCGGCGCAGCTTGTCGCCGTCCTCCTCGATGTTCCACACGGGCAGCTTCACGCGCCCCGAAAGGAGCGCCTCTTCGTCCACCTGATCGTGGAAGTAGGCAAGCGCGTTGGAACCGTCCGGCAGAGGATAGGCGAGCGAGGTGCGCATCCAGTCGAAGAGCGGCATGAAGTTGTAACAGACCGTGTCGATCCCGGCCTTCGCCAGCCGCCGAAGCGTCTCTTGATACGCCTCGATGTACTTGTCGCGCGTCGGGCGCCCGAGCTTGATGTCCTCGTGCACCGGCACGCTCTCGACCACCGTCAGGCGGAAGCCGCGCGCCTCGACGGTCTCGACGAGCGCCCGAATTTCGTCCTCGGGCCAGACGTCCCCTGGCGGCACGTGATAGAGCGCGGACACGATGCCGACGCACCCTGGGATTTGGCGAATCTGCTCGAGCTTGACGGGATCGTCAGGTCCATACCAGCGAAACGAGAGTTGCACCCAAAGCCCCCCTCTCAGCCGCGCACGAGGCGCACGAGGCGCTCCGCCCGTTTGGCGATCGAGGCAAAGTCCCGCGCTTCGATGTCGGATTTGGGAAACAGCGAACTGCCGACGCCCACCGCCACCGCGCCTGCGTCGAGGAAGGCGCGCGCGTTCTCCTCGCCGACGCCGCCCGTCACCATGGCCTTCAGGTCCTTGAAGGGCCCGCGAAGATCGCGCAAGTACGACGGACCGACGAGGCTGCCGGGGAAAATCTTCACGGCCTGAGCACCGTGCCGAAGCGCCGCGGCGATCTCGCTCGGCGTGAGGACGCCGGGCACCATCGGCACGCCCCACGCTTCGGCCGCCGCCAAAAGGTCCACATCCAGGTGCGGCGAGACGAAAAACGATGCGCCCGCCTCCTTCGCCGCGCGCATCTGCTCGCGCGTGAACACCGTGCCCGCGCCGAGCAGGACGCGATCGCCAAGCGCCGCGCGCGCCCTCTGAATGAGCTCCGCACCGTCCGGCGCGTCCATCGTGACCTCGATGGCCCGCACTCCGCCGTCTAAAAGCGCGCGCACCACGTCGAGAAACGTGTCCGACGGCAGGCGCCGCAGAACCGCCACAACTTTCTCTTCCTCAAGCATCGATACGACGTTCATCGCTCCACGCCTCCCTGGCCTTCCAGATACGACATGGCCTCGCGCCACGTCGGATAGCCATCGTAGTCTCCCTCGGCCGTGACCGCACACGCGCCGACCAGCGCCCCCAGCCGCAGCGACTCGGGCACGCTCCAGCCCTTCATTTGACCTGCGATAAACCCAGCGTTGAACCCGTCCCCGGCCCCGACCGTGTCGACGACGTTGGACACGGACCAGGCCGGCACCTGCAAGACGCCGTCATCCGACAGCCACTCCGCGCCTTCCCCGCCTCGCTTGACGATCACGCCCCTTCCGCGAAATCCGAGTGCCTGAACCGCGCTCAGGACCTCTTCGCCGCGCGAAGTGCCCAGAAGCAAATCCGCCTCGCTGTCGCCGAGAAACAACCAGGTCGCCTTCGGTGCCATGTGTTCGAGGAGTTCCCGCCAAGCATCTTCCGGCGCGAGCTTGAGGCGCACGTTGATGTCGAAGGACACCGCGGCGCCCGCCTGATTCGCAGCCTCCACCAAAACGTCGCTGGCACGCCGCGCCGCCTCGCCGATCATCCAGGTGATGCCGGTTCCATGCACCCACGCGATGTCGCCCGCCCGAAGCGCTTCCTCGGCCGGATCGGTCGGAAAGCCTTCAAGCGCCATGGGTGAGCCGCTGCGATAGTAGAAGACTTCGGTGCGACCGTCGAAGCTGGACCATTGCTTAAAATAAATCCCAGTCTGTGTGCGGTGCGACGCCGAAATGAGCTCGTCCGCCACGCCTTCTTCGCGCAACGTCCGGCGAATCTGCTCGCCGAAAGGATCGTCGCCGACTTTCGCCAGGTAGGCCACAGGGACGCCGAGCCTTGCGAGTCCGATGGCCGTGTTGAGTTCCGCGCCAGCGCAACCCGTGTGGAAGCGCCGAACGCGGGACAGCTTGCCTGGCCGCTCCGGCACGCACACCACGAGTGGCTCACCGAAGGTGAGCACGCGGCCCGTCGCTGCTTGATGCTCTGTCATCTTCACCCTCCTTGGGAAAGGCCGCGCACCAGGGTCGTTGTGCTCACGGCCCGCGCCCATTCTTGTATACTTGTGTGTTAGAACATGTGAAAAAATCAGGGCGGCATCGCCCGCGAGGACATTGTAACACGAAAACGGCGTGTGCGGCTCGCGCAGCGCTTGCGGCGGGATTTGCACAAAATGGCGAACCGCATCGTCTCCAGGCATCGCCTCCGATCACGACCTCCACCCTCACACCCAGAGGTCCACATCCGAAGAATCTTGTTGAAGGCTGGACAAAGGCAAACTTCGCGCAAGCGGAGGACGCAAAGCTACAGGGGCTCGATGGCCATCGCGCATCGTGCCAGCCAGCTGCCTGGCCCAAGCCTCCAGCCTACTTCAAGCAAGGTGGAGGATGAGAAGCGATGAAGAGATGGACCCGGAAGTCGATGCTGTCGCTCGGAATTGCGGCACTTGCGGCCGCGTCATTGAGTTCGGTGGTGTACGCCGAGGTGCATGGCGCGAAGGCGGGCCCACACGGTCCCGCACCCGTCGCCGGCGCAGAGGGCAAAGCGGAGGCCGGATCGGCCGCAGCGCACGCCCAAGGGCACGGGCCACTCGGCCCCAAGGCGGGCGACGAGCACAACGCACCTGGCGTCTGGAATGCGGCCGTGCGTCGGCTGGTCGCTCAGGCGGACCAAAAGATGGCCCGCGCACACAGTGAGCTCGAGCGATCGCTTGAGCGTGCCAAGGGCAACCCATCTGCCATTTCCGCTGCGCTCACGGCGTACGAACAGCAGGTGCAACAGGCGCTGACAGATCTTCAAACCCAATGGGCCAAGCTTGCCGCCACCGCGCCAAGCGGTTCCTCGGGCGGCGGGTCGACCCCAGGCAATTCGACCGGGAACGGCACCACGAACAGCACAGGTTCGCCGGTCGGCAACACGACGAATCAAGCGGTCGGCAACGCGGCCTCCAACAACACCACGAGCGATACGGGAACCAACGACACGACAACCGGTTAAGCAGCCTTGGTCCTGCGCGCCGGGCGGACGCCAAGCGCGGCCCGGCGCTGTTCCTCATCTGGATAGCCTCTGCGATGCCCCACGGTTCGTGCCTGGGGCATCGCGACGTTTCGGCGGGTGGAACACCGTTCCAGACGACGCGGTGTCCGCTCGATTCCTTCGCGCGTCGCGCTCATTCGTTCGAACGGACCCACCCTTCGCGCCCGGCGCGCCACGCCCGCATCGCGTTTTCCACCGCCGAGCGAAGCAAAAGCGGGGCGTTGGCCAGCGCCTCGCCAAGGTCCATGGGTCCCGGCGTGATCGAGAAAAGTGCGGTCACGCCTTGGTCATACAACGCCTCGGCGCCAGGACCGATGGAGCCTGAGATGCAGAAGACGGGCACCCCGTGCGACTGTGCGCGCCGCGCGACACCTGCGACCGCTTTGCCGTAAGCTGTCTGCTCGTCCGTGCGGCCCTCCCCCGTCAGGACGAGATCGGCACTGCGAACATGCTCGTCAAACTGCGTGGCGTCGAGCACGAAATCGATGCCCGAGAGGCGACGGGCGCCAAGCAGGTACAGCGCGAAGCCGAGCCCACCCGCGGCCCCGGCGCCGGCGAGCGAGGCTGCAAGCCGGCCCATGGCCCTCTCACAGATCTCCGCCACGCGGGCGATCTCGCCATCAAGGCGCTCCACATCTGCCGCATCGACGCCTTTTTGCGGGCCGAAGACGCGCGTGGCCCCTTGCGGCCCGCAGAGCGGATTTTCCACGTCGCACACCGCGAGAAGCTCCACACCGCGCAGGCGGGCGTCGAGCCCCGCGACATCGGCGCGCGCGATGCGGTGCATGGCCGCAGGCACAGGCGGCACCGGCTCGCCCGCATCGTCCACAAGTTGAACGCCCAGCGCCGAGAGCATGCCCAGCCCCGCGTCGTTCGTCCCCGACCCCCCGAGCGTCACGGCGATCCGCCGATGGCCGAGATCGAGCGCATGGCGAATCATCTCGCCGACGCCCCATGTCGCGCGGTGCCACACGTCCTGCCCTGAGGCCATCGCCTCCGGCAGGCCCACGGCCTGCGCGCACTCGATCACGGCGGTGCCATCGGGGAGCGCCAAGAAGTATGCCTTCTTGCGATGGCCCCCCGAGCTCGTCACCTCTACCCACACCGCCCGCGCGCCGGTGGAAGCCGCGATGGCGTCCAGCGTTCCTTCGCCTCCGTCGGCGACGGGCAGGAGCGTCACATGGGCTGAGGGGCAGGCGCGGCGCGCGCCTTCCGCCATGGCCCGGGCCGCTTCGTCCGCGGTGAGCGAACCCTTGAAGGAGTCGGGGGCGACGAGGAGGCGCACAGCATTTCGCGCCATACTCGGTCTTTCCTGTGCCCGCGCCGGGATTTCCTCACCCATACCCATGCATTACCTCCTCGTTCCGCGCCCACCCATGGGACGCGGAGACGGAGATGCCTGCGGCTTGAGTCGCGGAGGATGACTCCACTTCACGCGCTGAGGATCCCTGACGTCCTTTTGCTTCAACATGAGCTCGGTGATCTCGCCAATCGGCGGCGATGTCTCCTCCTTGCCGCCTTCGAGGTCTCCGTACAGCCTGGGTTCGTCCACGGTCTCAAACCAGACGCCCTTTTTCCCTTCTGGCGGCTCAATCCTCCGAACGCGCACGACGTCACCCTTCTTCGGGCCAGCCGGCTGAGCAGGCGACGTTGCACCTTCGACTTGTCGTGCGCGGGCTCGACCCAAGCCACTCGACGTTTTCCCACCCACGCCCCAGCTCGTGAGCGCATCCAGAAGCCGCTCCCACGACCACGCGAGCCACGCTTCCGCCTTCGGATCCGCACAGTCGATCCCAAGGCGCAGCAAAAACGTGGGACAGTCCAGGCTGAGAAAATAAATTGGAATCGGATCGTCCATCCCATGCGGCGTGTCGACCTCGCGGTAGTACGACGGATAGTGCACGGTCATGACGTCGAGCCTGAGACACGCAAGGGACTCCGGTGCAAGGAGCGCGTCATGAAACACGAGCGCCCCTCGTGATCTGTCCTCGGAATTCGGGCCTTCATCGACCGTTCCAAAGAGAAACCGATGAGCTTCTCCCCCGCGTTTGAAAGCGCTGTGGCCCAGTTGCTCCCCGACGACCTCGTGAACGTAATGCGCCGTAAGTCCTTTCAAGGTGCTTGCGGGGATGTACGGCACGCCATAGACGGGGTGAAACGCCAAGCCCACCTCATAGACAGACTCGCGCCCTAAGCCCACGGCAACCCGCTCACTGAACCGGATCTCGCCGCGCGTGTAGCGATCATGTGCGCGGCTCGGGATGTCCTTCGCGCGCTCATACCACATCGAATACCATCCGTCGCGCTTCAGGGAGCACAACGCTTGCAAAATGTCTTCATATGCGGAGGCCAGTAGACCGCCCTCGGCCTCTGCCTGCGTACCTCTTCTGTGAAACGCGAATCCAAAGCGGTAAAACACCAGGCCCGGATTGCCGAAATGTGCTTTTGCAGCGTCCCACTCGCCGGCGTGCGCCAAGGGGCCACCCACATGACCGTCACGCATGGGCCCCCTCCTCGTCTCCCACCAGGATTTCCACCATACGCTTCAACCAAGTGGCTGCCTCCAGGGCGAGCCGCGATACGACGACAACTTCATGGAGTTTCATTTTCGCGAGTTTCGTCGTCGTGATCTGTTCCATGCCTGTGAAGGCACGTAACAACTTCGACAAGTGCGTAAGCACGAGGCTGTGAGCTGACGCTCGACCCGCGCGACTCTCCAAATATGCCACGGTTTGAAAGAGTCCTGATTGATGGAGAAGAGCAGGCAGCCCGCGTACGAGGGAAGCGTACTCAGCACGAACGCAAGCCTCCACCTGGTCCACAAGCTCCTGGGCCGTCTGCAAAAATTGGGCTGCGCGAGGCTGTACGTCGTCGACAGGTAGCCTATCCACGTCAGTTCACCGCCTTCCGTGGTCCGAAGATCAGCTGCGACTGGCCGCACCCTGTCGTCGCATTCCCGCCGATTTGCATGAGCCTCCTGCCCGTAAAGTTGGACAGCACATCTTCCGTCGGATCGTCCAAAGCCACGAGGCCCGCAAGGAGCGATTCAGGCGGAAGTGACTCCTCGTACCAGAGCGCCCCATTGGCGACGGTGCCGTGATCGCCCATGCGAATGTGCGCGTCCACCTGGGTCCCTTGCTCAGAAAACAACTGAAACATCTGGTCGTTGACGACCACAAACCGTTCGACAAACGCCTGCCTCCACGCTTCCTCTTCAAACACGATCTCGGCGAGCTTCCGCGCGACAGACGTCGTGAGCTCACACATGTCGGCCTTCAGGCAAAATTCCAAGAGATACAGCGATGGATCGGCATTCTGAAACTGGAAGCCAAGCTTGGAGCCCTCCGCCACCCGCGCTTGACTTACATCGACACTGCGGGGCCAGTCAGGGAGGTCAAAGCCTGCCAACGCCATGTCGCGCGATAGGCGCTGTAAGATGAGCGGGCACGTCACATAGGCATACGTGCCAAACAAACTTGCGACAGGAAGACAGACAAGTCGGGCATCCGTGAATGTCGCGAGCCCTGCGCGATCCTGCGTGCCAAACACGCGGTGTACGTCGCCAAGCTGGAGGCGTTCCCACTCGTCCCGAAGCACGCCCTTGACGGAGGTGCCTGGAATATAGGGCCACCCGGTGACCTTCTCGCGGACAACGGGGAGATCCACGAATCCGGTGCCCTGTCCCGCCCCGACATGAATGGGTGAATAGGCATACAGCCAGTACGATTGAACGATGCTCACAATACATCCTCCCTCCACGACCACCGGCCGACGGCCACGATGCCAAATCCGTCGCAGGCGTCTTGCGGATCATCCGCCACCGACGACCACCACAGGTCAAGCGGCCGGATCGATCGATGCGGATCCTCTTCCAGCACGGTAAAGAAGTAAACGCTGCCTGCAGGAACGCATTTGCGCATCGGTTTGGGCCCGCGCGGTTCGGCGAGGCTCCACCCTGACACCGGGACGTAGCGAGACACGATGGCCGTCTCAAGCCTCACGCGCATCTGCGTACCGGGCCACGTTCCCTCCAGGCGTTCGTCCAGCCATGTGGGCAGCCAGCCCCTCGCGAACGGACAGGGCGTGATGAGCGCCATCCGGAGCAAATCGCCACTGCGATAGGGCTCCGTGAGCGCCCGGCTTGCTCCCCAACCGGCCGGTGCCGCATGTTGTGCCGGTTTCCAACTCACGCGAGCTAGCCCGCGCTCGCCTCCGAGATGACCCACGGCCTCGGAGCAGTCTTCGAACACATCTTCCAACGCATCCGGCAGCGTGACAAAGCAAGCAAGTCGCTCATGGTGCTGAAACCGGAGCCCTGACGGCGAGTAGAGTCCTCCCGTCTTCCGATGCCCCCCTTCCATCTGCACGTGCGTGCGCCACTCCAATGTGGGGCCAGGACGAAAGTGGCGATCACGCGCGCTATTGGCGTCTTCTGGTTCAAACAGGTAAGCCGACAGGGCCGAGACGGGATCTTCGCCAACGTGCTCCATCATCGGCGTCTTCGCGTGGTCGCGCGACATCCACCTGAGATACGCGTCGAGCGACCAAAAGGCAGGTGGCGCAAGAGGCTTGTCCACGCCGGGCGGGCAGGCAAAGGCCCGCGGGATCGGAAGATCGGTGTCGGCGTCGTCGCCCACGCGCATCGGAACCAAAGCGCCCAATTTCATCCGGCCTTCGGCCCTCGCCATCCAGACGTCGCGCGGCGCCGGGACAAAAAATTCATAGGTTCCGTTGACATGTTCCACAGTGAGCATCGGACCTTGTACAACGATTTGCTTGAGCAAGGCAATCCTGCTTGTTGAAAAAGCTGCGTGACCTGGCGCACTCAGAGACCCCACCAGCGTCCTGACCGCGCCTGCGGTGGTCGGAGGCAATGGCCAGGGGAGCGAATACAGCGTTCGGTTTTCGCCTCCAAAAGGTCGCCCGTCGCGCACGACAACGCGGCCGAAAGGCTCCAAGATCACCCATCCCTTTTTCATGTCCCGACCTCCTCGTGCGCCCGCCCGCGCGAATTCCAAATCGCCGGTTCGGTGTGGCTCGCGAACCAATGCCCCAACTTCAGCCATGATGCGCAAACCTCAAGCGCAGCCATCGCGTCACCAGCATGCGCCTCATGAGCTTGAAGTCGCGACGCAAACAGCGACTCGATTTCCTTCACGACCTCGTCCGCGAGCTGCCTTTCGCCGGGCAGTGTGCGCCGGCGAAGGGCTCGCCGCAGCTCCCCAGCCACGATGTCCTTGCTGGCTTTCCTTCCGTAGAGGCGGGCGACCCCCTCGAGCGCATACCCCGTGGCGTGCGCGACTTCGGCCTTTTGGTGCCAAGTGACCAACCGCTCCATGCGGGGCACGGGATCTTCGTCCCACCTGCATCGCACGCGGATCGGATCGCCTCCGGAGCGGGTCTGAACCCAGACGCAAAGGCCGTTGCGGTCGGGCTCTTTCGCCTCGTGTTCCGCCTGCTGTGCGAGTTGGCGAAGATAGCCAAGATCCTCCCGGCAGTATCCAATTGCGATCCCGACGGACAACGACGGCTTGTCCTGCGTCGCGATCGTGCCGACCAAAGACTCGAATAACGTTCGCAGCGCATCCGCCGCCTGCAGGCAGGTCTCGAGCGGCAGGAAGGCCAACACGTCGTCGCCGCCCGCATAGACGGGAACCCCATGATGCTCGACGATCACGTCCTGCGCGCGTCTCGCAAACTCGGACACGCGAGCGCTGAAATCCTTGTGATTCTCCACGCGCTGCATCCGGTCGATTTGGACGCCCATGCGGTCCCCGTCGGCCATCAGCACGGCCAGGTAGGGATGCGGTGCGTGCGGGCGTAACTTCTGCAGGCGGGTGACCTCGTCTTTGAGCACGCGCGCCAGCTCTCCATCGCGCGCGGCCAGCTGTTTGAACTCCTCCTGTTCGAAGAAACCTTCGAGGAGCACCTTGCCGTCATAAGGAAATTCTTGATAGTCTGATGGAACGTGGCTAGCCGCCGTGTGAAATTCGGCCATGCGCGAGACCACATCCGCCTCAGGCACCTTGTCCGCGACCATCTGCAATACATCGGACGTGCGCCGCAGTTGTGCGCGAAAGCTTTCGTCCAACAACCCGGCGCGGATCCAGCTGTCCACCGCCACGCGCACCACGGACGGATACGGTCGGTGTACGCTCAACGGCTTGATGAGCCCCATGGCATCCAAGGCCTCACCCACCCGAATGCCCTTGCTCCTCAAGCGACGCTCAAGGATTTCATCACCCGGGTACACCCGCATCACAGACTCGCGCGCGCCATCCAGGCTCGACTTGACGACGGGTTTCCCCGGGTTCGGCTCGAAATTGCGGACGGTCTTTCGCGCCGCCAGCAACGCCTCGACGCGCTTTCGATCCCGCTCGTACACACCCGTGACCGGCACCCAGGCCGCATAAAATTCGAGGAAATCATCCACCTGGCGGAAAAAAAGGTCTTCATCCACCACATCTCGAGAAGGTGGAAGCCCGTCCTGGAGCTTCTGCAGGGTATCTTTCGCGATGCGCCGAAGATAGGTCAACGCCGCATCACGCGCCCGTTTCACGACGTGCCGGACCGAATCGGCCTCAACCACAGCGAGAATTTTGTTCGAGATGGCCTGCGTACCTCGTAGACTGTCAGGATGCGGAAAAATGAGTTCTGCGCTGTCGGCGACAAGACTTTCGGCCACTCGCTTAGAAACCTCTGAGAGAAAGTGAGAACCAAACCAGAGGTCTCTCGTCCGCCGGGCGGCCTGCACAAAGTCTTGCACCGGACCTAAGCTTATGGACCCCAAATACTCGCCCACGACGATCACGCCCTTCAAGTCGCATTGCGCGGATAAATGACGCCAAACCCCTGACTCTTTAGATGTCGGAGAAAGTCCGCCAGTGGATCCTCGGCATACTCGAATTGCGGGGAGTTCTCAGATTGGGCTTCGAGCACGGCGAGCCGGTCCTCGCGCTTTCTCAGCGCAGCCTTTGGAGGCACGCTGATCACATGATCCCCGACTTTGAGCGACATGCAAACAAACCCGTCTTTCTGATCGTCGGTCAAGGGCGACTCCAGCCACACGCACATGGGATAGACCGATGAACCGACGAGCACGGGGCGCAAAATGAAGGGACTCGGGAAACGCCCCAGCAGACTTCCAGGGTCTTTTTCTGGACGCAGCTCAGCGTCTGGTGTCGATTCTCTTTGAAAGTGAAAGTTCACAGGCAGACCCAGCAACGCGCGCGGAACGCGAAGTTTTTCTTGGTTAACCTTCTCCCCGCGTGCAAGCGCGCGTATGATGTTGGCTTCGGGCCAACGCGTCTTGGTGTACCCTGTCCTTCCGTTCTTCTTCGGCTCCCTCAGCTGTCGATACCGTTGCAAAGGTCGGATGCAGTGCTCCCACACCTCCCAAACATCAGAATTCAACTTACCTTGCTTTGGCGCGTGTCTGGTCTTATCTTTGACAACCAGTACAGCTCGAACGGCGGGTAGACCTTCGGGCTGATGATCCGCGAGATGCTTGGCAATTTCGTCGAGACTGCGAGGAATATCGTCGACCGTCAGCGCGCCGAAACCTCGCCGCCAGCGCATGCCAATGCCCCCGAGGTGCACCCACCGCCACAGAGCTTCGCGGACTTCTTGCTCGACTTGATCTTTCACGTGCTCACACAGGTGCCGAGCCCACGGCGTCCAGTCAATCCGAACGGTGAAACGCCCCATGAAGACCTCTGAACGAGCGTCCTTTGAATCTCCCCTGTTCGGCTGCAGAGGAAATGCTGCATAGCCAATGGGCGAGACCTTGTTCACTTGATCGAGGCCCATCGCCCTGCCCAAATGGCTCACCACGTCCCTGATAGACCCCTGCCGAACATTCTTGCAGCGCTCGATGGTGGATTGCACCTGCACTGTGACCAACCCAGCCTGGCTAGAACTCCCCCACACCGCGGCCTCGCGAAGGCGCAATCGCTTGACGGAATCGAATGCCGCAAGGCGCACATCCGCGCGACCTCCGCGTTCGGCTTGAAGCCGTTTCTCTATCCACTCATCCAAAGGTCCTCCTCTCGACACCGTTCGCCACCAAAATCGCAGATGTCCCCTCACCGTCTCTCCACGTATCGGGTGTCCTTGATCGACCTGTTGCGAGCGAACGCCCGCGCCGATCACGGGTGTGAGCGTTCGAACGTCCATACTCACCAGGAGATGCGAAGCTTCACGAACTTCAGGAAGTTCAAGATTGGGTATTCTGCTCATTCACAGTCTCCTCTCGCGCGCGAACATACTCCATGAGCTGCGCCATTGGCTCCTCGAGTGAAGTTCGGAAGGTTTCTTCTGATGTGTTGGGTTTGCCCGACTGGAAGAAACCATGATTGAGTTGATTGCGAAGTGCAGATATGTTGCTAATCTGTTCGGAAAACTGTTCAAGAAAAGCTCGAGCGGCGTCAATCCGCTCTTGCGGTATGTTCGCGAGGCTGGGGTGATCGCGATTCGGATCAGACGCTCCTTTACTCACTGAGTGCGCTAACCTCGACAACTCTTCCCGAGCAGAATGATCAAAAACATCCATTGCTGCCGTTTCCGCCGCGTGCGTATAGTAGAGTTCGCGCATGGTTGTGTAGGCCTGATGAAGCATTCCACGGTCCACGTACCAGCGGACCATGGCGAGCATCAGCGGTACCCATTCCGTCTCACAGAGCGGCTCAATTTGCTCGCGCACCTGTCGAAGGATAATCAACAATGGGTAAAAGGCCGCCGCGTCCGCGCCACGCTCCGCAAAACGACGCTCACACGCATCCAGGGCCTCGATGGCGTCCTTCGCCGCAGTAGGCACGGCGAAGTGCTTCGTGATCCGCAGGACTTCCCAAAGCGCGTTCCATTTCTTCGCAAATTTCGAAAGAGGCGAAAGCAAGGCGTTCAGGGACGAATCTTGACCCGCTACGGACTTCTGAATTTCCTCGACAAGCCGCTGCACACCACTCGCATCCGGGCCCTTGAGCGCGCGCTGGGTCTCCAAGACCCACTGCTGCAATTGCGCAAGCGGCGTGAGATCGAGGACCGAGCCTTGTTGAGTGTCTCTGTCGGCTGTTGCATAGAGAATGAGATCGAGTCTTACGCCGTAGACGACATAGGCGTAGTGAAAGAGCGTGAGCACGAGCATGGGAAAGTAGCGAAACGAGTGTGTCGCGTCTACGGCCACGCGGAGCTCGCCATCCGGGCCCAGGGATTCTGCCTTTTCCGACAACTCGCGAACCAACGTCTCAAAATTGCGCCAGACGCTCTGCTCGCTAAACTGTTCGTCGAAGTCCACTTCGTGGACGGTAACTCCCATGGTCTCGGCACACGCATAGATTTGATCCCTCGGTGAGCTTTCTCCCACCGCAGCGGGTATTGTCCACTTCTTTCGCGCTTGCGGTGTCAAGACCACCCAAACCTCGTCGGGACGAAAAGGCATAACGCCTTTCTGCATCCATTCGAGCGCCACGACCTGAAAGTATCGACTTGAAGAAATGTAATCCTTCCACTGATAGTTGGCGACAAAATAGCCGCCACTCCCAAAAAACGTGACGAAGATCTTGCGAGTCGACATCGTTGCCCTTCCCTTCAGTTCATTTGATGCACCTCGGATGAAAAAGCCTCCACGCGGATGTCATCCCTGGTCTTCACTAACCGCACGCGCGTATAGACGTGAGAACTATTCTTCGACCGCTGCAACTGGCGTGCATAAGCGAGTGCGTGGTCGGCATGTGCGGCGTACACCCGGGGAACAACTCCCTCTTCGTAGAAAATCCGATACGGATTGTTCCCGTCGTCAAACACCACGTGACCGTTCTTGTTCTCCGTCTTGTTGTCGCGCAGTTGCGCAGAACGAGCAAACTTGAAGACGCATGCTCGCAACCGAGCATCGGCCTGAATTTCGTTGAGAACTTGTTTGGTGACGTCAAGGACGGCAGCATCGCGTTCAAAGGCGAAAAGAAGGAGATTCCCCGTGCCGTTCAAGGCACAGAGGTCGTCTACTTCTTCAACGTAGCCGAGTTCCCGCAACGTTTGGTATTCCTCGCGCCCCTCCCATTCCGCCAAGGGCGCGGCTCGGTGAAGTTGTACAAACGTTTCATAATGCGACTCGACCAGCGAGGTATCGAGCGCGACCGGCAGCGGATGCATCACGAGGATGGAAGAACTTTGCTCATACTTGTAGACAAGCGGCAAGTGGTACAAGAATGCCATGGCGGATGTGTACGGCGTGATCGCCTTGAACCCCGACGTCACATTCAAAAGGACAGTTGCATCGCGTGGATCGGTGGGAAACTCCTCTTCGACAATGCGGCGGATTCGTTCCAACAGCGAGGGCAGGCCGCTCCGAATGAAACTCACACTGTCTTTGGGATCCAAGCCACGAATGCGATCGCAATCTTCCTTAAAATAACATTCCTTCCCCATCTCGCGACTCACTTGTTGAATCGCCTTTGCCGCGAGCACGGCCTCATCCGAATCCGGAGCGAGAAGATAATGAGTAAACCGGTCCTTCCTGTAGCGCGGAAGCTTTTCCGCACCAAGGAGGATGCTCATCTCAGCGGAGGTTTCAATCCTTTCCCGAAGATTCTCTACCATCTGATCGTACGAGGCCTGCGTGCGTTGGCCGAGGGGAATGTTTCCCCAAGCGGACACCCCCACGATGGAAATCAAGACCCTCTGCCTCGACATGCGCAACCCCCGCTTCTTTCGCCGCTCGATATACCCATGAAGCCAAAATTCGACGTGTGTATCCAAAATCCTCCCTCCGTTCTACAACATTTTCACACTTGATCGATCCCTGAGAAAACATCCGACCCTCGCTACTCGAGCGACCAGCTCGCGCTATAATGAAACCGTTACCGAATCGAGGTGTTGGCCATGAACCGCAACTGGCTTCGCATCCTTTCCATCGCCATCCCGGTGGCCTGCCTCGTCGTGTCCGCCGTGACGGCGCGCTGGGGTCTGTTATTCCTTTGCGTAACCCCCGCCTTCCTTCAGTGGGGCTTTGGCTGGGGCGAGCGAAAGCGCAACCAGTCGCGAGATCCAAAAGACCCGCCCTGGGGCGGGTCATGAGCGGCGATCGTTTCGCTTTTCACGTTCCAGTTGTGCACTTCTCCAGATAAAATAGCCAAGCACGGCGAGGCCCAGGAGCTCAAACAGCGCTTGCACGTTACACACCTCGCATGGAAAGGGTGGCGTCTCTTGAACAACCGGCTCCCCCTGTTTTACGCTGTCACGGCGTTGTACTGGTTCTCCACCTACACGTATGTACCGCTGTTGTCACCGTACGTCGTCGCCCTCGGAGGCTCGCTGAGCATGGCCGGCATGGTCGTCGGGTCGTACGGCTTCTCCCAGATGCTCGTCAGAGTCCCGATTGGCGTCTGGTCCGACAAAATCCGCAGCCGCAAGCCGTTTGTCATCGCCGGCGGTGCGATGGGCATGCTCTCGAGCCTCGGATTCGCCATCACCCACTCGGTCGCAGCTGCCCTCGTCTTCCGCCTGCTCGCCGGGATCGCGGCCGGGTGCTGGGTCGTGTTCACCGTGCTCTACGCAAGCTATCACGAGCCTCACGAGGCGCCCAAGGCGATGGGGATCCTGAGCTTTTACACGTCCATCGGCCAGCTTGCAGCGTCGACGCTCGGCGGCTTGTGGGCAGAGCACCACGGCTGGCACGCCGCGTTCTGGCTCGGCGCTGCCGGTGGACTCGCAGCCACCGTCCTCGCCTGCTTCGTCGTCGACAAACCGCCTGCGCGCGATCACGGCGGCATCCGCGTGGGCGAGATGCTCGCCGTCGGGCGGGATCGCATCGTCCTTGGCGTTTCCTGTTTGGCGGTCCTCGCCCAAGTCGTCACCTTCACCACCATGTTTGGCTTCAGCCCCGAGCAGGCCACGCAGCTCGGCGCGAACAAAGCGGATTTGAGCTGGCTCACCCTCGCGGCCACCCTGCCGAACGCCGTCGCGTCCTACTTCAGTGGCAGCCTGTTTGCCCGCTGGATCGGCGAGCGCAACGTCGTGGCCTTCGGCTTCGCCATCGCGGCCTTGTTCACGGCCTCCATCCCGCTTTGCCACACGCTCACGCTGCTGTACGTGACGCAGGCCATCAATGGGTTTGGACAGGGACTGTGCATGCCCGTTCTCATGGGACTCGCCATCCGCCACATCGAGGCGGACCGCCGGGCCACGGCCATGGGCTTCTACCAAGCCATCTACGCCGTCGGCATGTTCGGCGGCCCCGCCGTCGTCGGATGGCTGGGCGATCTCGTCGGCTTAAGCCGAGGCTTTTGGGCTGTGGCCGCGGTCAGCGCTGCGGCCTGCGCCCTCACCTACGCGCTCGCCCCCGCGTCCGGCGCCCGTCGTCAGGTCATCACACGCTCCAGCTGATCGCGCAAGGTATTCACGTCGATGAAGTGCATGCCCGCCACCATGCGCAGCTCCGACGCGATGAAGCCCGCGGTCGAAAGGACGATAAACTTTTTTCCACGGGCCCTGAGCAGTTGCAGGGCCCGCTCGAAATCCCCGTCGCCACTGACGAGAATGGCCATGTCGTAATTGTCAATCGTGTTGAACATGTCAAGGACGATCTCGATGTCCAGGTTCGCCTTGCGGGTGATGGACCCGTCCTCTTGGATGATCTCCTTGATATCCTTCGTCACAATCGAGTATCCGCTGTACGCCAGCATGTCGAGATACTTCTGCTCTCGGACGTCGCTCGGAGAACTTCGGCCTATATAATAGAAGGCATCCACCAGTTCGCCTTTGCTCTTGGCCCACTCCAGCAGCTTCTGCGCGTCGATGGTCCACTTCAGTTTGTCCCGCTGCATGTAATAGTAGTTCGCACCATCGACGAAGAGCGAAACTCTCATCTCCCGATGACTCCTTTTCTCTTCAGGGCTCGGCGTTTCTCGGGATCGCGCAGTCTCGTGCGAGATGGCTCGGCGACCGCGCGATCACGTCGGCATCGGTTCTATGGCAGAAGCAAACAGCGTTTCGTGCACAGCGAGAAGCGAAGCCCCGATCGCGACGGCGAGCTGGCTCCCGACGCGCACCGGGACCTGCTTGTTCTGCAACAGCGCGCGGTGCTTAATGACGCGCTCAACCTCTGGCAACACAAACGTGGATGCCCGCACCACGCTCCCCCCGAGGATGACCTCGTCGGGATTCAGCAGGTTTAACAAATTGGAAATTCCGAGGCCAAGATATTGCCCCAGCGAATGAAACGCGCGGATAAACGCGCGGTTGTCGTTCTGAGCCTCTTCCAGCGCCTGCTCAAGCACCGACTCTCTGCGGCTCAAGGCCGCGACGTCGGCGCCCGCTTCCCGCAAGTAGCGCATCAGGCCGCGTTCGGAAGCGTATTCTTCCCAACAACCGTATCCCCCGCACATGCATGCGGAACCCATCGGATTGATGGTCATGTGCCCGGCCTCACCAGCAATGCCGTCCCGGCCTCGGTACAGCTTCCCTTCCACGACAATCCCGGCGCCGACGCCAAGGCCCATGTTCACAAAAATGAGGTTCTTCACCTTCATCGCCTGCGCCATGTACTCGTTCCATGCACCGCAATTCGCATCGTTGTCGAGAAACAAGGGGATGCTCACCGTCCGGCCGAGATCGGCGAGAATCTCCCACTCCCCCACCGACACACTCGGCAAATAATACAACGCACCTCGGCGAAAGTCTACCATCCCCGGAAACGCGAGGCATGCGCCGAGAAGTCCGTATGGGCTCGGCGGCGCAGCGGCAACGGCTTTCTGCAGCTCCTCTTCGATGGCCTCGAGCAACACGGCACGCACGTCCTGCGCCTCTGCGAGCCCAAGCGTGCGCACGTGCCGATACACAGGCTCGCCCCGAATGTTGCACACGACCGTGGTCATGTGCGACAGCTGGACGTCGACGCCAATGGCGTACGCGGCATTGGCGTTGAACCGGAGGAGAATGGGCTTGCGCCCGCCGCTCGACGATCCGTAGCCCACCTCGAGCACGAGCTGCTCCGCGATGAGTTCATCCACAATATTGGAGACCGTGGCCTTGTTGAGCCCGGTCATCTGGGAGATGTCGATGCGCGAGGTGGTCCGCAGATCTCGAATCAATTTGAGGACCGTGGCGCGATTCATTCGGCGCATGGCCGAAGCGTCGACGTTGGCGTGCAACCCTCGGTCACCCCTTGAATTGGCGGCCCCACGCAGATGTTAGGCGGACAACGCGCCCGTCTATTGCAAAGCCCCGCGGAATGCCCTAGCATGAAGGTCATAGAATGAGAGAATGGCACGTTACGTATCAGTATACGCCGTCCGGCGTTTGAACAGAAGTGGGACGGAGGAGGAGCGCGCTTGACCCTGTTTCGCAAGTTGGTCATCTTGTTCAGCGTCGTCATCCTCGGCACCCTTTCCGCCACGCTGACCATCGTCTACTTCAAGAGCCGCGAGAGTATCATCAACCTATCGAAGGAGAAAGCGGTTTCCATCGTGCAGACCATCGACTCGGCGCTCCTCAGCGATGTCCCGGACTACCAATTCGAATCGGTGCTGTTAAACCTTAAGCGTCAAAATCCAGACCTCGTGTCCTTCGACATCTACAAGCTGAACGACTTTTTGTACGACATCGCGTCGACCGACCCGCGCCGGATCGGCAGCCAGGCGTCCCCCTCGAGCACCATCGCCCTCGGCGAGCAAAAGCTGCTCACCTCCATTCAGGGCTCGACCATCGACGTGGTGGTCCCGCTCACCGGCTACGCGGGCATGCAGTACAGCGCCAATGTTCGCCTGTCGATCGCGTCAGACCTCGCGTCTTTGAAGGGCCTGCTAAGCGACATTCTCGTCGCAGGCGTGTGCGCGCTTCTCGTCGCTGTGGCTTGCGCGTGGCTGTTCACGCGCCAAGTGCTCTCGAAACCCCTTCAATCCATGATGGAGGCCGCCAACGAGATTGCTCAGGGGAACTTCGCCGTCTCGCTTGAAGCGTCGCGCCGCAAGGATGAGCTCGGGAGCCTCGCCCGCGGCTTCGAACGCATGGCAAGGAGCCTGCAGCAGCTGGTCTCACAGATGGGCGAGACGGCCGAGGAACTGTACACCGACTTTAAGCAGCTGATTGAAAACGGCGATTACACGGCGCACGGGGCGTTGCACATGACGGACGTGCTCCAGCACGTGCGAGACGGGATCGAACGCGTCATGCGCAATGTGCAACAGTTGGCGGGACATCTCGCGGACGCAGCAGCGCAAGCGGAAGCAGTGCGAAGACCCCGCGCTGGCGACTTCGACTGGGAGCCCATGCAGCGCGCGGTCAATCGATTGATCGAGGACCTCAGCCAGGTCATGCGCGATCTCGACGGACTCTCGACCACGGCGCGCGGACAATTGTCGGCCGTGCAACAGGTCAACCGCACGGCGGGCCGACTGAGCGAACGAGCGAGTGAGCTCCACCAGTTGATGGCAAGCTTCGAAGTGTAGGAGATGGAGGGACACCTGGATGCTTCGGAGATACAAACAGCTCGCGGCCGCCTTGGCGGCGTGCCTCGCGCTATCGGGGTGCGGACCGGCCAACCATGGCGTGTCCTCCCAGGACCACCCCGCGTCCCAGGCCGCGGCCGACCAAGACGTGCAAATCTTCAGCTGGTGGACCGCAAAAGGCGAGACGAACGCCCTGAACGCCCTCATCTCCGTCTTTCGCAAGCGGTATCCGCGCGAGCACATCGTCAACGATGCCGTGGCGGGCGGCGGCGGCGATAACGCGAAGGCTGTCTTGGCGAGCCGCATCACCGCGGGCGATCCGCCCGAGACGTTCCAGGTCCACGTCGGCCAAGAGCTGATGGTCTGGGTCAAAGCGGGCAAGATGGAACCGCTCGATGCACTGTACCGCGAACTTGGCCTGTACAAGGTGCTGCCGAAGGTCGCGATCGACGGCGTCACCTACGACGGCCACGTGTACGCGGTGCCGCTCGACGTCGAGCGAGGCAACGTGCTGTGGTACAACGCGCGGGTGCTCGCCACGTATGGCCTCAAGCCGCCGCAGACGCTTGACGAGCTCCTCGCCGACTGCAAGGTTCTGAAAGCGCATGGCGTGACGCCCATCGCGTACGGCGACCGGGACCAACTCGGGTCGGTCATGCTGTGGGAAAACGTGTTGCTCGCCACCGCCGGCCCGAAAACCTATGACGACATCTGGAACGGCACAGTGCCTCTGACGTCTCCCGTGGTTCGCAAGGCCTGCGAGACATTTCTTCAACTTCTGCCCTACACCAATGCCGATCACGCTCAACTGTCGTGGGACGGCGCCTGCTCGCTCGTCGCCTCAGGGCAAGCGGCCTTCAATGTGATGGGCGACTGGGCCAAGGCGTACTTCCTCGCAAGCGGCATGAAAGAAGGGCGCGATTTCGGATGGACGCCCTTCCCCGGAACGCAAGGTGACTTTGAATACGTGATCGACACCTTTGGGATGCCGAAAGGCGCGCACAATCCCGCGGGCGCGCTCGACTTCCTGCGCGTGGTGGCCTCGCGGGACGGACAGAGACAATTTAATTTATGGAAGGGATCCATCCCGCCGCGCAGCGATGTGCCTCTCGACGGCTTCGATGCATACAGTCAGGCCTCGGCAGAGGCGTTCCGGAAAGACGCGCTCGTCCCGAGCCTGGCGAATGGCGAGGCTGCCAACCCAGCGTTCGAGCAGGCGGCAGCCCAAGCCATCACGTTGCTCATCAACACAGGCAACGTCAATCAGTGCCTGCAACTGTTGAAACAGGCCGATCTCGCCAATCCCCTGCCCTGATGCCGTGAACGGCGGCGAAGTCGCCGTCACCCGATGGGCAGGCCCGATGTCCTTGCGCGGATGGGCTCGTACGGGCAGTCGTCCGTGTCGAGCGTCGCGCGCGTAAGAGCCTCGACGTTGGCACGAGCCACTTCCGGCGCCGTAACCCAGGTCTTGTAAAACTCGAAGGGGCATTCGCAGACACCGGCATCCCCATCGCCCGAGTAAAGATATCCACTGTATCCCCGGTGGAGCAGCTTGAATAGATGGTTTTGGGCCTGAGCCGTTCGCCGAAATTCACGAATTTGGGAGATGGAAATCTCGGCATACTGGACGCCGTATTCCTCGGTGCCGCACTCCCCAAGCGTTCGCCCGTCAAAGCCGATGATAGCGGAGTGGCCGAAGTACGCGTACACGCCGTCAAACCCCGCGGCGTTTGCCACGGCCACATAGCAGTTATTTGCCCAGGCCATGGCCTTCGCCATCAAGATTTGTTGCTCTTTGGCCGGATACATGTAGCCCTGCGGCCGCACGATGAGCTCCGCACCCTTCATCGCACAATCGCGCCAAATCTCTGGGTAGTTTCCGTCGTCACAAATGATCAGACTCACCTTCAGCCCCTTGGGCCCCTCGGAGACCCAGGTGCGATCGCCCGGATACCAGGGCTCAACCGGCGTCCAGGGCATGATTTTCCGGTATTTCTGCACGATCTCGCCGTGATCGTTTACCAAAATTGCGGTGTTATATGGCCACTTCCGAGGATGCTCCTCATGTCTCTCACCTGTCACCGAAAAGACGCCCCACACGCGGTGTTGGCGACAGGCTTCGCAGAGAATGTCGGTTTCGGGCCCCGGCACAGAAGCGGCTGTTTCAAACATCTCTCGCTCGTCGTACATGATGCCGTGCAGACTGTATTCGGGGAAGACGACGAGATCGAGCCCGGGGTAACCGAGTTTCAGTCCGCCAATCATCTCCGCGATTTGCGTCGCATTGCGCAGCACATCCTCCCGGGTATGCAAGCGCGGCATCTTGTAGTTGACAACGGCAACACCGACAGTATCTTGGCTGCTTACAATATCGCCATGGCGCATGGAAAAGACGCTCCCCTCGTTCTTGGAATGCAGAACTGCACCTCAACCGTGGACGTGGCCCACTTGCCACGGCCGCCCCGTGCCCGCGTGTCGGTGAGGTTGACGCGCGCGCTCTGGAGAGGAGTGCGCTCGCACCCTGAGCGCGGGCTCCGTGGAGCTCCGGGCGCCCTCGCGCGACGCTCCGCGCCCTCCGCCACCGACGTATACCGCCGTGAACTGGCGATCCGCCATGTCCCCACAGTACGGACATCGCGCGGCAGACGCCGCCTGCTGCATGGGCAGCACGCGTTCAAAGCTTCCACACGTTGAACACAAGAACCGGTAGGTGGGCATGGGCATCATCCTTTCGGTCGAATGTCGCGATCGAAGATGGCGGTGGGAATCGCGAGGGTGCAGCATGCGTTGGGCACGTCGACAATGCCACTGATGCGACCTTCAACCGGTGCCACGCCAAGCAGCATGTACGCCTGTTCAGGGGTGTAACCAAACCGCTCGAGATACTGAATGGCGTTTAAACAGGCGCGTCGGTAAGCCACGTGAGCGTCCAAATAACGCTGTTCGCCCGTGTGTTCGTCCACGGACACGCCCTCGAACACCAAATACTCGGAAAACCTTGGCTCCATGGGCCCTGTCTCAAACACCGGGTTGTGCACGATGCCGTATTTCGCCATGCCTCCTTTGATGACGTCCACCACCATGTCGATCCACCCGCTCATCTCGATGGCGCCGCAGAACGTGATTTCACCGTCCCCCTGGCAAAAATGGAGATCTCCAACGGAAAGCTTGGCCCCCTTCACATACACGGGGAAATACACCCGACTCCCCTTTGAAAGATTCTTGATGTCGCAGTTACCGCCGTTTTCGCGCGGCGGCACCGTGCGGGCGGCTTCCTTGGCGACGCGATCGAACTCAGCTCCCCGGAGCGTCCCGAGCACAGCGCTCCGCGGATCCGGCAAATTTGCAAGCGGTGGGACCCGAGAAGGATTGGACTCCACGAGCTTGCGTTCGCGGGCGTTCCAGCGATCCAAAAGTTCCGCGGATGGCGCGACCCCGATCAAGCCAGGATGGATGAGGGAAGGAATGCGAACCCCCGGCACGTGGCGGCTCACGGCGTAAATACCTTGGAACTCCCAAATGGACTTCGCAGCTTCAGGAAAATAGTCAACCAGAAAACCTCCGCCATTCTCGCGCGCGAAAATGCCGTTAAATCCCCACTCGGCGCCTGGAAGCGGCCCCATGTCCAACAAGTCCACGACGAGAAGATCGCCGGGCTCGGCGCCATCGACGTAAATCGGGCCACTTAAAACGTGCACGCGGCAGAGATCCACGTCACGAATGTCAGACGGATCGTCGTTGTTCTGAATCTGACCATCGGTCCAGTCCTTCATTTCTATCCGAAACACTTCGCCTGGGCGAACTTTGACCACGGCCGGGATATCGGGATGCCACCTGTTGTGGCCAGGCACATCCTGCTGGTCCATGGGTTTGGTGAGGTCGACCCGAAACAGTACGTTCGACAACTTCACATCACCTCACAAATCTCGCGGATACACGAGCATTATCTCTTGGATACCCCTCAACGCGTCAATGTATATAACCTAACAGACGATAAATAGAACGTTTACATCCGAATTTACGTTAGAATGTATGACAACATGCATTGCTTAGCCTAGCAGAGCGTGATACCGTTCGAACCACAGACCGTATTCAATTTCAGAAAGTTTGGAGGGGTTTCAATGTCGGTACTACAACCCGAACGGGGGCGCCCGACGCCGAAGCGGACCTTTAACCGCTGGGTGCAAAATCCGGTCTTCGAGGATTACGCCCTGCGCTACGCGCCTAAGTCGTTCCGGCGCTGGGGCGTGTGGACGGTCATGAACTCGGCACTTGGCGGCATCGCGTACATGGCCGATTTCGCTATAGGGGGCTCGGTGGTACTTTCGTACGGATTCGCGAACGCCGTGAGCTCCATCTTGGTGGTCGCCGCGATCATCTTTCTCACGGGCATCCCCATCGCGTACTATTCTGCAAAATACAACATCGACATGGACCTTCTGACGCGCGGCGCGGGTTTTGGCTATTATGGGTCCACCCTCACCTCTTTGGTGTATGCGTCGTTTACGTTCATCTACTTTTCGCTCGAGGGATCCGTCATGGCGCAAGCGCTCGAAGAATTTTTCCACATCCCACTGCCCATCGGGTACCTCATTTGTTCCTTGGTCATCATTCCACTCGTCATGTTTGGTATGACGGCTCTATCCAAACTTCAGGTGGCTACACAACCCATCTGGCTCGTCTTGATGCTCGGCCCCTTCGTCGCCATCGCCGTCAAGGATCCGTCCGCCTTCAGCCAGTGGGTGCACTTCGGCGGATCGTCGGCATCGGGCAGCCATTTCAACGCCATGGAGTTCGGCTTGGCGGCGGGCGTCACGCTGTCGCTCATCGCCCAGATTGGCGAACAGGTGGACTATCTGCGCTTCATGCCAAATCTGACGTCCGAAAACCGAGGAAAATGGTGGATTGCCGTGATGTTGGCGGGCCCCGGTTGGGTCCTTCTCGGCGCCATCAAGCAGCTCGGCGGATCGCTTTTGGCTTCGTGGATTGCGCCGAGCATGGGGGCGAAAGCAGCCGACGAGCCCATCAACATGTACACGCATGCGTTCCACGCCGTGATCGGCAGCAGTTATGCGGCGCTGGCACTCGCCACGTTCTTTGTTCTCCTCTCTCAAATTAAAATCAACGTGACGAACGCGTACTCGGGGTCGCTGTCGTGGTCGAACTTTTTCTCGCGCATCTTTCATACGCACCCAGGCCGCGTCGTCTGGCTGTTTCTCAACGTCGGGATCGCGCTAGGCCTCATGGAAGCCGGCGTGTTTGGATTTCTGAATACCGTTCTCGGGTTTTACTCGAATCTCGCGGTCGCCTGGATTGGCGCGGTGGTGTCCGATCTCGTCATCAACAAGGGGCTGCTCAAGATAAGTCCGTCCTACATCGAGTTCAAGCGCGGTCACCTTTACAATTTCAATCCCGTCGGCTTCGGATCCATGATCATCGCGGCGGGGGTGTCGATCGCGGCTTTCTTCGGCGCATTCGGCCCGGTGTTGCAGGCGTACTCGCCGTTCCTGTCGCTCGTTCTCGCCTTTGTGCTGGCGCCGGTGATCGCCATCGTCACGCGCGGCAAGTATTACATCGCGCGGGAGAACACGTTTGAGCGGTCGGATCGGTATCACGATGAGCATCGCCGATCGGAGCTGCCTGCAGAATTCACGTGCGCCTGCTGCGGGTTCGAATATGAAAAAGCGGATATGCTGTACTGCCCTTTTCACAAAGCGCCCATCTGCTCTCTGTGCTGTAGCCTCGAAAGCGCGTGTCACGACCTCTGCAAAGCTGGGCACGTGCACTGACACGGTCTCGCCTTTTCACGGCAGCGGGTTCGCCGCTGCCGCTTTTTTGTGCGCCCGACGGGGATGCCCTGGCTGAGAAGGCTGCGATCTGGATGCATAGGTAAGAGAGAAAAAGCTTGTCTCCACGCATGAAATCTTGGCTATACTTAGGCTAAGTACGGTCGATGTGAATGCAAAGCCCGCAGGAGGGATGACACATGATGAAGAAGCCGTTTACCGCTGGTTCGCTCGCGATTATCTATATCTTGGTGGCAGCCATCATCATCACCGCACTCATGGTGCACCTGTCGACACATCCGGGCATGGTTCTGACGGTTGTCGCTCTTTTAACCATCTTGCTGCTGGTTTACCGGATGAGAACGACGAGCGGCTTCACGCAGACGGTACACATCGCACTGATTGTTCTCATCGCGGTGGTGAGCCTGTTTATCATTGGCCTCGGGAACGGAGGCACACAGCTGTGGTTCTCGACGATGTTCGGTGTGTTTGACCTGCTTCTGATTTTGGTTGAAGTCGCGTTTCTGTCGTCGCGCGAATACAGCTGATGTCCAAGCGCTCGTTTTGCGAGCGCAACAGGTCAAGTCTTCGCCGTTTGGTCTATTGACGAAATGGCAAGCTCGTCCTTAAGCTTGAGATGTCGTACGTTGTCTACAGATGTCGCGGCTGTCATCACATCATCTCAAGTCAAAGTAGGTGTTCACATCTTGAACGTCGAGAACCAAGGACTGAGCTCGTGGCTGCGCATTCTCCGCCCTGACGAAGGACTTGACAGCGCCAGCACCGACAACATGACCATTACGCTCCTGGGGTCATACGATGGCTTAGAGTTCATTTGGCATCATCTGAAAAAGCTCGGTACTATGGGCTTTAACCCGTCGCCCAACACCACGCCGTTCGAATCTCTCATTGTACTTCAAGGACGGCTTAGGGTAGCTAATGGACATGAAGTGCAGTACGCAGAGCCAGGCGACATTGTTACGATGTATCCTACTAAGGATGATGTGTGCATCGTAGCGATGGCGGACTCGGAATTTATATACTTGAGTTCAAAGCCCATCTTCGACGTTTACAAGCGAGGCGTTGAACGGTTCCACCGCCTAGCCAGAGAAATCGCTGAAAAGGATGGATATACGGCATCTCATTGTGAACGGATCCGGAAATACTCCGTTTTAATCGGATGTGAATTGGGTTTATCAGCCAGGGAATTGCTTTCTTTAAGTTGTGGCGCGTTGTTCCATGATATCGGTAAAATACAAATTCCAGACGAAATTCTTAGGAAGCCTGGTAGACTAACGCCAGAAGAATTTGATATTATGAAGATGCATACGATATATGGTCGGGATATGATGAGCTCACCGTCCAACCCGTTTTTACATGTCGGAAGTGCCGTAGCAGAGCAGCACCACGAACGATACGATGGTAGCGGGTACCCTTACGGCCTTCGTGGTAAGGAAATTTACCTACCTGCTGCGATTGTGGCTGTGGTCGATAGCTACGACGCAATGACTACGGAACGGCCCTATCAGAGTAGGAAGTCAAAACAAGAGGCACTGCAAGAAATAGAGTCTCTTAAGGGCAAGCTTTACGACCCGCGTGTAGTCGACGCATTTTTAAGGGTCGTAAGCATAAATAATCTCGATGGCATGTGAGGAGGCTGTGATGTGAAATCGTTGAAAAGGGTTTTGATGGGTGTACTTGCTCTTGGTGCATTTGCGCTGACCACGCCAGCTTTCGCCAGCGCAGCAGTTCACAGTGGTGGCGCCACCTACAGCGCAATCCTTCAAGAGCCGCAGCCTACTTCCTGACGCGTAGCTTGTACAAAGTCGCACGCCCTTCGGGGCGTGCTTTTCATTTCCCCATTGCAATTTCCCCGACTTTCCCGTCACAATACATCCACAACCAACTTTCGGCTCAGCCACATCACGCTCATAGGGATGGGAACCACCATGAACCTGGACAGTCGCGCACATTTCATCAATCGAGAAGTGAGTTGGCTCCTCTTCAATGAGCGCGTGGCCTTTGAAGCCACTCGCGCCGACAACCCGCTGTTTGAGCGACTTCGATTTCTCGCCATCTGTGCCTCCAACTTAGATGAATTCTTCATGGTCCGCGTGGCAGGACTCAAGGATCAGCTCAAACTCGGCGTCGGGCGTCCGGACAACAAGACGGGGATGACGGCGGCTCAGCAGCTGGCCGAGGTGGCGAACCGGGGGCACGCGCACGTGAGCCAGCTGTACCGCCTTTGGTCCAAACAGCTGCTCCCGAGCCTGCGCAAGGAAGGCATTGAGTTTGTCGGCCCAGACCAGCTGACGCAGGCGCAGCGCGCGTATGTTGAGGAATATTACCATCACCACGTGTTTCCTGTCCTGACGCCGCTCGCGGTCGACGCGAGCCACCCGTTCCCGTTGCTGGCAAATCGCTCGCTCAACATCGCTGTCCTTCTCGAGCCCATCGCCGTGCGTTTGCCTCACGAATCGCCTTTGTTCGCGGTGGTCCAGGTGCCAAGCGTCCTTCCACGGTACCTCGAGTTGCCCACGTCCGGTCGCAAACGAGTGTTCGTGCTGCTCGAGGCCGTGATCGAGATGTTCATCGACACGCTGTTCCCGGGGCACACCGTCCTCGAACACGCGTGCTTCCGGATTACGCGCAACGCCGACATCACCGTGGACGAAGAGAGCGCGGAGGATTTGCTCGAGGAGATCGAGCGCGAAGTCAAGAAACGGAACCGCGGCGCTGCGGTTCGGCTCGAGGTGCACAGCTCGATGTCGCCCGAACTCGTGGAAACCCTGCGCGACTGGCTTGAGCTCGAGCCGGAGGACATCTATTCCATCGACGGCCCGCTCGACCTTACCTTTCTCATGCGCTTCTCGGCCATGCCCGAGTACGCTCACCTCCGGTTTTCGCCCATCCTGCCGCAGGTGCCGCCTGACTTCATTGGAGAAAACGGCCTGTTCGAGGCTATCGCAAAGCGCGACATTCTCCTGTTCCACCCATACGAGTCGTTCGATCCCGTCGTTCATTTCATCCACCTGGCCGCGAGCGATCCTCAGGTGCTCGCCATCAAACAGACGCTGTACCGCGTGAGCGGCAACTCGCCCATTGTGTTGGCGCTCGCGCGAGCCGCAGAGAACGGGAAACAAGTGACCGTGTTGGTGGAGCTCAAAGCTCGATTCGATGAAGAGAACAATATCGTCTGGGCGAAAAAGTTGGAGGAAGCCGGATGCCATGTCATCTACGGGCTCGTCGGGCTCAAGACGCACAGCAAAATCGCGCTCGTCGTTCGGCGCGAAGGCGAGCGCATTGTCCGCTACGTCCATCTCAGCACGGGCAACTACAACGACAACACCGCGCGCCTGTACACCGATCTCGGCATGTTCACCGCGCGCGAGGAGTTTGGCGAAGACGCTTCGCTTTTCTTCAACCACCTCACGGGCTTTGCCGATCCTCCCGCATGGCGACGCATCGCGACGGCCCCGCATGGGCTGAAGGACGCGTTTCTCAAGCTCATTCGCCGCGAGATCGATCACGCCCGTTCCGGTCGGCCCGCGCGGATCATCGCGAAGATGAACGCGTTGACGGATAAAGATCTGATTCTCGCGCTGTTCGAGGCATCCAGCGCAGGCGTCGAGATCGACCTGCTCGTGCGCGGCATCTGTTGCCTGCGCCCTGGCATCCCGGGTGTGAGTGACCGCATCCGCGTGTCGAGCATCGTCGGGCGATTCCTCGAGCACAGCCGAATTTACTACTTCCTGAACGGGGGCGAAGAGGAGTTTTACCTGGCAAGCGCCGATTGGATGACGCGGAACATGGTGAGCCGCGTCGAAATCCTGTTCCCCGTGCTGCAGGATAACCTGAAGCAGCGCCTGAAGCACATCCTCGAGGTGCAGCTCCAGGACAACGTCAATCGCTGGGTTCTCGCAGCAAACGGCCAGTATGAGAAAGTCGAGCCGAAGCCGGGCGAACCGAAGGTTGCGTCACAGATGCAATTCTATCTCGAGGCTCGTGGTGCCGCCGACGAGACCGCGAAGGCGATTGCGGAGTCGATGATTCCGCGCACGCCTCCGCGCCTGCTCCCTTGACTACGGCTGCAACAACCGCTGCAACCGCCCGTTCCGCGTCCGAAGCATCCGCTCCAGCTCGTCGATGGTGTCCGGCGAGATGCCCTGCATCTGTTGGGCGATCTCGCCATCCATCCGCGCGAGTTCAGCAAGCACAGCCTCGTGTTCCGGGCGCCCGTGAAATACGTACTCGTCCGGCGGCACGGGCGTCGACAGCGCAACGGTTCGAAGCGCCTCGACGCGCCGAATGTAGGCCTCGAGCTCCTTCACAGCCGAAAGCGCCTCCAGGTTCGGAAACGGGTCTTCGCGAGTCGGCTGCGGAAGTTTGCGCCGCAGCGCGCTCAATTCCGCGCGCAGTTGAGCAAGGTACGCGCCCAGCGCTTGGTCGACGGCGTTGTGAAACGCGATCATGCGCTCGCGCAGCCGAAAGCGGGGATCCCTCATGTTGATGAACCATGCGTTCATCCATCCCGTGAGGATCTGGTTGACCGCCGTGCCGGGTGACACCGCGATGCCGTACTTCATCAAATCGCTCATCGCCACGCCTCCTCAGCGCTTCTCCGGCGGCTGCGTGATGCGATCCGTCGCGACCTGTGGATTGCCAATGAAGAAAGGCTCGCCGATGGCCATGTTGGGCGCGGAGATGACGCCCTTCTGCGCCATGATCATGGCGGTATAGTAGCGCACGGCATCGATTTCCGAGAGGCCAAACGCACGAAGCGCGATGAGCTCCTTCATGCGCTCGTCACGCGGATATACGAGCGCCTTCACGTCGTTCAAGGTGAGGCCATAGACCGACAAGAACTCCTGCAGGTGCTCCTTGACGAGTTCCAGAATCTCGGGCATGCGCTCGTTGACGCGCTCCAACTCCGTCAGTTGAACAATCTTGTTGATGGACTGCTCGATGACGGGACCCGCGTACCAGTTGACCTCTTTCATGCTGACATAATGGCCCGACATCGGCATGTGTTGAACGAGTTTCAGCGCATCCTCCTTCGTATCCACGTGAACATAACAGCTCACGTGATAGCCCATTTCGGCCATTTCCTTGGAATACGCCACTCCGGAGACCTCAAGGATGAGCTTCGCTCGGTTGATGTAGAGGACCTCGTACTGCCATGGGCTCTGGCCGCCGAAAAACGCCTGTTGAAAGGCCCCGATAATGGGACGATCCGGCGTTTGGATGACGTACTGCCCCGTCTCATAGACATTCAAAATCGCCCCGCGCGACTTCAGGACGGCAAAGTGGTTCGATTCCACGGTCAACAAGGAGCCGTTGAGAATGCTGTTGTCCGGATAATGGTAGACCAAGACGTCCGGCCCCATGATCTCCTTTCCGTCATTCGTCAACGTGCTGATGACTTGGCGTATCTGAGGCATCGGCACTCCTCCTCGGCTCGAGGACGCGGCCCTTCAGGCTTATTCGTGCGCCCGCGGTCCCTCGACTGGCTGTCTTCCACGTCTCATGTCGCTTTCCATCCAACGTTTTCAGCAAAATTCCTAATCATGTTAGGCTCATCATATCGCTCGGCTTGCGTTTTGGGAAGTTCCTTTTCGTTTGGATTTTGGGAAGTTCATTTCGCATTTCCGAATTTCCTTGCCCCGCTTCGTCGAGATCGAGGTAAGATAAAAAGAAAAACGTTGGTGATGACAAAATGGAAGTCTGGCAACGAAACCTCGTGGTCCTATGGATTGGGACATTGCTCACGTCCGCAAGCTACTCCATGGTCATCCCGTTTCTGCCTTTGTTTCTGCTCAAGATTGGGGTCCATCAGCACACGGACATCTGGTCCGGCGCGCTCTACAGCGCTGCGTTTGTCGCGGGTGCCATCGCGGCCCCGTACTGGGGCTCGCTCGGCGATCGGTACGGTCAAAAGCCGATGATCGTCCGGGCGGGCTTTGTACTTTTCGTCATTTATGGATTGACGGCATTTGTGCAACATCCATGGGAGCTTCTCGTCCTGCGGACACTGCAGGGGCTTTTATCGGGATACATTCCCGGCTCGGTGGCGCTTGTGGGGAGCAACACCCCTGAAGACAAGGTGGGATACGCGCTGTCGACCATCTCCGCCGCGAGTTCAGCGGGAGGTATCGTCGGACCGCTGCTCGGGGGCACCATCGCGCGCCTGTTTGGCAACCGCGTCGCCTTCGGCAGCGCGTCCGTTCTGGTGCTCATCTCGACGCTCCTCGCCCTCATTTTCGTGCGCGAGCTCAACAAAAAACGCGCCACGTCACGGCCCTCCGTGTTCCGGGCCATCGACGGAGCGCTTCACAACAAGCCTCTCCTCACCGCGCTGTCGCTCAACATGGTGGTGTCGTTTTCCATCATGACCATCGAGCCCGTCTTGACCCTCTACGTCGCCCAGCTCGATCCGTCCGCGAGCGCACAAAACGCGTCCTTTCTCGCAGGTCTCGTCTTTTCCCTCGCGGGCATCGCGAGCGTCGTCTTCGCGCCGCTTTGGGGCAAATATGCTGACCGCATCGGCTTCGTCAAAGTCCTGACCATCGGCCTTGCGGGCGGCGCCCTTTGGACCTTCATGCAGATCCCGTTTCACAATGTGATCGCCTTCGCGGCCGTCCGATTCGTGTATGGCGCATTCTTCTGCGCCGTGTACCCAGCCATCAACGGCCTCATTGTGCGATCCACCGAGGCGACCTTCCGCGGCCGCGCCTTCGGGCTCAACCAGACGGCCAACCAAATCGGCAACACGGTCGGGCCCCTGGTCGGCGGCGCCATTGCCGATGCCACGAGCATTCACGGGGTGTTTTGGGTGACCGGCGCTCTGCTCGCCTCCGTCACCGCCGGCGCTTACGCGCTCATGCGCCACCCGAACCTCCTGCCGCGCAGCGAACACACGCCGCACACGCCCTCTCCGTGAGAGGGCGTGACCCTCACGCGTCGCCCCGCCCAGTTGGCGCCGCCTCGTCTCCGGCGTGCCTGCGCGCAATCTGCAGCGCCTGCAGAACCGTGTCCATGTCCCGTTTGAGCGCCTCGTACTGACGCTTCCAGTGGTCGATCTCGGCCCGGGCGCGATCGTATCGAGAGTTGGCGGAGTCGAGCAGCGCCTCGAGCTCGATGCAGCGCTGGCGAAGATCCGCGAGTTCACGGGCTTCCTCGCCGGATTCGTCGACAATTTCCACCTGCTCGAGGTAGCGAATCAACGCGCGTTTCGTGATGCGCTGGCGGCCCGACCGCTCCTGCCCCGAGTCCTCGCGCCCCGTGTCATTGACCGCATCGACGATCTCGACCGCCCCATGCGGCGCATGCACCTCAGGCGCATCGGCGCCAGGTCCCGCTTCGTCGGCCGCCTTCGCGGCCATGCGGGTGCGCTTCAGCCCAGCCAGCGTGCGATGGAGCGTCGCCGTGGTCCAGTCCTCCGCCGCCCTTTTGGCCTTCTCCACGGCGCTCTCATCCTCGCGCTGGTCCTCGATGCGCGATAACACGGCGCGCCGGCGCCGCTTCCACGCCTGTTGCAGGCGAGACTTGGTCTCGGAGACGCGCCTGGACCACGTGCCGAAGTTGGAACCGAACAAGCGCCCGAGCGGGCTGCCCTCCGCCGGCCGCTCCTCCACCACGTCTTCAAGCGCAAATTCGCCGCGCCGAATGGCGTTCACCATGGCATATAGGCAGGCCTCGTGATAGGGGCCGGCGAGATCGAAATGCCGACACTCCTCGCAGACGAACTGGCCCAACTTTTCCAGAAACTCGTCCGTCAGGTGGGCGGTTCGCGGGATGTGATAGTACACGCCGTCGTCGCGATCATCCACTTCGAGCAGACGGCGATTCCCGAGGCGCAGCGCGGCCAACTCGGCGGCCGCCACGTTGATGACCGGACCTTCCGTGTCCTCGATGACGAGATCGACGCGGCCGTGGGCCTGTTTCTTGTCGCGCAGCGCCTGGTAGATGTGCATGAGGAGCACGTCCTCGGCCTCTTCCTCGGTGTCAGGCCAATCCTTAAGTATGAAGCTGTCCGGATCTCGCTTGGCCTCGATAAACTCGCGCGCTTCCTGTACCGTCACTTCGTTTCCGTAATATGTATCATAGAGCGTGATGCCGTATCGAGCCGCAACCTCAAGTGCGTCCATGCCTTTGAGCGTCTTCACTGGCGTCCCCTCGCAATGACCCGAGGCTGTCCCCCGGTTTCTACATAATTCGATCCTATCGGATTCTGTTCGACAGATAAAGCCATCGGGCCTGCGATTTTTTGGTGATGAAAAAAGCCCTGAGGCCAGGGCCTTTTCCGTCTAAGCCTCGCCACAGGGCGTCAGGCACTCGCGTGCGCCGAGCGGAGCGCGCGCAAGAGCTTGATGCGACACTCCGGCTCAAGCCACGGGATCTCCTCCATGACGAGTGCCACCACCTGCATCTCGTCTCCGCAGCAAAACAGCTTTCCCTCGACCTGGCCGTTGTCCCGCGCGTGCCGAAACCAGGTGTACCAGCGCCCCTCGTGCGCAATGACGCCGGCGATGGGGTCCCGCGTCCACACGACCTCCCCTTCTCGCAGCAATTCGTCGATGGTCTGCTCGAAGTGGTTGTGCGCGCGATCCAAGATGTCCTGTCTGCCGAAGCAGTACGCCACCATCTGGTCCGCTGTGCTCAGCATCGCAATCGACTCCTTGCTCGTAAGATGTGGAAGGCCTCCGACCCCAAGCATACGCGCGATTGTTCAAATCATGATTGAAAGAGGCGGCCTCGCGGGCCGCCCGGTTCACTGGACGCCAGGTGCCTGCGGCATGCCCGGTTGCGCCATACCTCCCGGCATCTGATAGGAATCGATCATCGTCTGCGTCGTGTTCTTCTGCAGCGTGGCCACCTGGTAGTCGCCCTTCTGGTTCATGTGCGCGAACAGATCATACGCCATGCGGTCGCACAAGCCGGCACTCGTCATGAGGAACGTGCGGAATTGTGGATTGGCGCACTCGAGCGCGAACATCGTGCACATCATGGCCCCGTACTTGTGCAGGTTGAGGGCGACGGCGCAAATGGCGCGATCGGAAGGCGACTGCGCCTGCAGATTGGGCGCAGGGTACGTCGGATGGCGCAGACCGAGCTTTGGCTGCGTGTGCATCGCCGTCTGATAGCCCTGCCCGCCCATCTGGGTGTTGCTCTGCAACACGCGCACGCCCTCGACGTAATGCTGTTCCATCGCCTGGGCCTGACGCTCGAGCAGCTGGCGCACCTGCGGGTCCTGCGCGTGATGGGCCAGGAAGTTCAGGACCTCGGCGTTCGCGGATGTGGCCTGGAGAACTTCGTTCATTCCTATGATTTCGTGCGCGCCAAAAGGCGCGTTCGGCGCACCTTGTCCTTGCTGGGCCTGCTGACCCTGTGCTCCCGCCTGTGCATTCGCCATCATGTGTCCCTGCATGTGCGGCTGCATGTTGGGCTGTTGCTGCATGTGTCGACCTCCTAAGGAGAGAATGGTTGTCATCCCTAGGATGCGCAGACCTCGCACGCGTATGTATTCCAGATGTGGATGGTCCTGCGCTGTTGTCACGAAATATCATGTGATGAAGTTTGTTTGTCTATGTTATGATAAATATTGATCAGTGCCCCGTCCGCGAGGTGAGACACCATGTACCCGAAAGAACGGCAGCGCGTGCTGCTGGAGCTTTTGGCGCAGCACGGCTTCGCATCGTACCGCCAGTTGGCCGAGCGACTCGGCGTGTCGGAGATCACCGTTCGGCGGGACATGAAGGCGCTCGAGGCGCAGGGCCTTGTGGAAACCGCGTTTGGCGGCGGTCAGGTCGCGCGTGCGGCGCGCGAGCTCCCCTATACCGACAAGCGCATCCTCCAAATTCCGGAGAAGATGGCCATCGCGAAGGCGGCCCTCCGCCAAATGGAGTCTGGCATGACCATCGCCATCGCCGCGGGCACCACCACGTGGGTCCTGGCCCAGCACATCGCGGGTTTCCAAAACCTTACGTTTCTCACCAACTCGGTGAACGTCGCTTCGGAGCTCGCGAAAAACGGCTACCACGACATTTTTCTGACGGGCGGTCAGTTTCGCACACCAAGCGACGCGTTGGTCGGTCCCGTCGCGGAGCGCACGGTGCGCCAATTTCGGGTCGACCTCCTGTTCGTCGGCGCAAGCGGCATTCATGTCGATCACGGCCTGTCCACGCCCAACGTCCTGGAGGCCGCGGTCAACCGGGCGATGATGGAACGCGCCGCCAGAGTGGTGGTGCTCGCCGACCACACCAAGTGGGGTGTGGAGTCGCTCATGAGTTTCGCCAAGTGGAGCGAAATTGACGCCCTGATCACCGACCGCGCCCCCGGCGAAGCGGAGGCCGCGGTGCTCGCGGAATGTGACGTCGAGCTGATCGTCGCGGATGCTTGACACGGTGACTTCGGCGATTGGATGACTTCGGCGATTGATTGATGAGAACGAGGTGATCCTTCATGACTGAGCTTCGATACAACCCCCTGTTGCGCGACTGGACCATGGTGGCTTCAAATCGGCACAAGCGTCCGAACTTGCCCAAAGACAACTGCCCGTTCTGCCCAGGCTCGGGGAAGGTGCCGGACGACTACGACGTGCTCGCCTATGACAACGATTTCCCTGCCTTATCGCAGAACCCGCCGGCGCCCGACGACGTGGCGACAGGGTTGTACCGCGTTGAACCCGCTTACGGAAAATGCGAAGTCATTTTATACTCAAAGGAGCACACCACGACCCTTCCCGAGCTTCCGGTGGCGCACATACGCAAGCTCGTGGACCTGTGGAGCGAGCGCTTTCGCGATCTGGCCTCGAATCCACGTCATCAATACGTCCTGATCTTTGAAAACCGCGGCCCCGAGGTTGGGGTGACCATGCCTCACCCGCACGGCCAAATTTACGCGTATCCGTACGTGCCGCAGAAGCTCAGAGTCGAGATCGAGTCATTTGCAGCTCATCGCCACGAGACGGGCCACTGCCTGATGTGCGACATCAATCAAGAAGAGGTCTCGTTCGGTCAGCGCATGCTCGACGAAACCGAACACTTTTACGCGTACATCCCGTTCTTCACCGATTACCCGTACGGCGCCTTCATCTCCGCCAAGCGCCATGTGGGCAGCCTGCTCGACTTCACGGATGAAGAGCGGACGGATCTCGCGCGCATCCTCAAACGCGTGACGAGCGGCATGGATGCGTTGTTTGATCGCGAGTTTCCGTACATGATGGTGCTTCACCAAAGCCCGGTGAATCAGGCTCAACCCGTCGACTTTCACTTTCACATCGAGTTTTACCCGCCGCTGCAGACGGCCACGCGCCTCAAGTACCTGGCTTCGTCAGAGACCGGGGCATGGGCGCCCTGCAACCCCATGGCTGTCGAAGTCACGGCGCCGCAATTGCGCGAGGCGATTCAGAAGCGAAAGGAAGCGAACCGACATGTCGACCCCCTTGTCTGATCAGATAGACCGAATTCTCGCCTTCTCGCCGGGCGATCCCGACCGCCTTCGGGCCTACTTTGCGCCTGGCCGCGTCAACCTGATTGGCGAGCACACGGACTACAACGGCGGGTACGTGCTCCCCGCCGCGCTCACCATGGGCACCTGGCTCGTGGTGCGCCCGCGCAGCGATCGCCGCTTCCGGTTTGCGACCACGTTCTCGGATCGCATCGTGGAGGTGGCCGCGGACGACATTCGGTACCGGCCCGAGCAGGACTTTGCCAACTATCCGCTGGGTGTGATCGACATCCTGAAGCGCCGAGGCGTCGAGATGTCGGGCATGGACATGTTTTTCTTTGGAAATCTCCCGGTGGGCGCCGGCCTGTCCTCGAGCGCCTCGGTGGAGGTCGCGACTGCGTTTGCCATCAATGACATGGCAGGGGCGGGCCTGGACCGGGAAACGCTCGCGCTCATTGCGCAGCAGGCGGAGAACGAATTTGTGGGCGTCAACTGCGGCGTCATGGACCAGTTCTCCATCGCGATGGGGAAGCGGAACATGGCGCTGTCGCTCAACTGTTTGACGCTGGCCTATGAGCTTGTGCCCGTGCACGCGGAGGGCTACCGCTTGGTGATTGCCAACAGCAACGTCCCCCGCAGGCTCGCCGGCTCGAAGTACAACGAGCGGCGCGCGGAGTGCGAAGCGGCACTCGCCGTGGTGAAGCGCCGTTTCCCCGACGTGCAAGCGCTCGCGGAACTCCAGCCGGACGCGTGGCCGGACGTCGAGTCGCTTTTGCGCGCGGAGGCCGGGGATGGCTGTGAGGTCGACAACATCGTCCGGCGGGCGCGCCACGTGATTTTCGAGAGCCATCGCGCGCGCGAGGCCGCGCGGCTCTTGGCTGCGGGAGATGTGGAGGCATTCGGAGAGCTGATGAACGCGTCGCACCGTTCCCTCCGCGACGACTACGAGGTCACCGGTGAAGCGCTTGACGCGCTGGTGGAGGCGGCCTGGAGCGCCGAGGGATGCGTCGGATCCCGCATGACAGGTGCGGGCTTTGGCGGGTGCACCGTGAGCCTCGTGCTTGCGGACGCCGTGGAGGCGTTCACGAAGCACGTCGAAGCGGCGTATCAACAGGCGACAGGCCGCTCGCCGTCGTTTTACATCAGCGATCTCGGCGACGGCGTCCATGCGCTGCCCGCGCTCGACGCGCTCATTCGGTAAATCGCAAATGCGCCTTGGCGGGAAAGACGTGCCCCTCTCGGCTCGCCGAGAGGGGCATGCCTTTCGCGCCTCGTCACGCCTGAACATCCGCATAGTCCGGCCTGCGCCTGAATCGAAGCACTGCGTATGAGCAAATGGGCAGCAATTTGACGTTGTTCTCCCTCGCCATCGCAACCAATTCGTCCACCAGCTTGGCGGCGAGGCCCTGGCCCTGATAGGCCGGATCGACGACCGTGTGGTCAATCGTCCACACGCCGTCGCCCCGGTCGGTGCAGGAGACGTAGCCAATCCGCTCGCCGCTTTCATCGTGGAGCTCCACGCCGTGTTGAACGCGCACGAGTTGCATGCTTTCGCCCTCTTCCCTCGCCAAATGGCGAATCGAATCACGTCCCGTTTTGCAAAGACCCATTTGCAGAGCCCTGACTTTGGGCCGCGTTTCCGCCCGCGGTGCCGTTTGCCGTGCTGTTCTGGCTCGCAGGCGGCTGGCTTGGGCTCGGCCACCCGGCGGGGTGAAGCCCCTGGGGCAGCGGCTTTGCGACCGGGAGGTAGCTCGTGCGCATGGTCCACGTGAGCCGCCACGTCATCTGCTGGATGGCGGCCGCTGCCTTCGCACCGAACGCGTGCAGCGCAACAACAGAAGGCACGTCGACCACGGCCGCGACGGTGGCCGCGGTGAGCTCTGGACTGCCCGCCGCTCGCGAGATGGTGAAGTGGCCGTACACCGTGGTGTGCGCGACGAGCGCCTCGAGGTCCGCCTCCGAGATGCCGCGCGCGCCAAACAGCTGCGTGCCGGCCACCGCCGCGATCCAGGGGCCGAACACGCTCGACACGGACTTTGGGTCCATGACCGCCAGCATCTCGTCGTCCTGCACCCCCTGCGACGTCAGGCGCACCGACGTCCACGCGCCCATCGCGGGCTCCCAGAGCACGGGCGGGCGCGCCGCGCCCACCCAACCGCCGGGCTGCTGTTCGTACGCGGCCCCGTGAAACCAAAACACACTCGCACGCCCCGTCGCGCCCTGGCTCGTGAACCACTCCGCAGGCGTGCCGTTCACCTGCCACACATCGTCTTCCGCGCGAAACAGCGTCAACTGGCCGTCGCGCTGGAGCTTCGCGGCAAGATTCGCCCACGCGGCCTCCCGCGCATAGGCGGCCTGCCATGTCACGGACAAACCTGCCTGGGCCGACGACAGCGTCTGACGATAGGGCGCCTGTTGCCAAGCTTGAAGCGCCTGCTGCAGTTCCTTCGCGGGAGAGCTGGTCGCAGCCGAGATAACCGGAGCACAAGCAACCCCTCCGGCCACCAGACCGGCCCATGCGACCCTTCGCGCCGCGCGACGCAGGGACATCGAGATCCCTCTCCTTCGCCTTGTTGGGCACATTCTACCACTCGCAGGCGTGCTCGAAAAGCGCCTCGCGTCCCCGCCGCCCCGCGCTTCAGGCCTGTGCGAGGCGGAGGACGCGCCAGAACGCTTCCTTCGGCTGGTGATTCACGTCAAAGAGAAGCGGCCAGTCCTTCCTGCCGCGCACGGGAAAGTTGTCGCGCCACGTGGCATCGTCCGCGACGCCCCAGAGCGTCACGTTCTCCAGCACGTCCCGGTGGCGCAGGTAGAGGGCAAATAGCGCCTCATAGCGCGCCGCGAGCCGCTCCGCAAGCTCGTCGTCGTACGGCCGCTCCGGCATCTGCGGCTGATCCGGCTCATGCACCCACGGATAGACGCTGACGTCGAGCTCCGTGACGTGCAGCCGCAGGCCAAGCGCCCGGTAGCGCTCGATGGCCGCCTCCATTTGCTCGATGTCGGGATCGTCAAGCGACACGTGCATCTGGAGCCCCACGCCATGAATCGGGACGCCGCGGTCCAACAGGTGCTCCAAGAGGCGCAGGATGCGATCCCGCTTCGCAGGTTGGGTCTCATTGTAGTCGTTGTAGAACAGGAGCGCATCGGGGTCCGCCTGGTGGGCTAAGCGAAACGCCTTCTCAATGTAGTCGTCCCCGAGCGCCTTGCGCCACGGACTTTCGCGCAGCCATCCCTCGCCTTGGTCGATCACGGCCTCATTCACCACGTCCCAGCACCCGACGGCGCCCCGGTAGTGACCCACGACCTCGGCGATATGCGCCTCGAGCCTCGCCTCGACGAGCTTGGCGGGTGCGGGCTGGCCGAGATCGTCCTGGAACACCCAAGCGGGCGTCTGATTATGCCAGACCAGGGTGTGGCCGCGGACGAACATGCCGTGATCGCGCGCGAACAAAACGATTTGGTCTGCAGCCGAAAAAGAGTACGCGGCTTCAGCGGGATGGATGCGCTCCCACTTCATTTCGTTCTCGGGCGTGACGCTGGAAAAGTGGCGCTTCAACAGGTCAGCATGCGTGCGAAGGGTCGTCGCACTGACCGCGGCACCCACGCGAAAGCGATCGGCGTAAGCTTCTTGAAGAGACGGCTGTTGTCCTGTCAAGGTGGTTCTCCTCCTCGCGTGCATCTCGTCCTAATGCGCGGAATAAGGCGCCGCTAACAGGCGCATTTAGGATTGACTTATTTTACCAACTACCGTTATCATGAGGCTGTGTAGGGCTGAGATGATGCCGCATCTTGGCAAACTTCAATCCGAACTGAGGACGATGAAATCATGAGCACACTTTCTCCGTCTGCAAAACTGGACGAACTGATGGGACGAGAACAGCGCAAGACGCCGGGTTGGATCGGCGATGCGATTTACGGCGTGAACGACGGCCTCGGTGCCATTTTCGGCATCATCGCCGGTGTCGCCGGTTACACGGGCAACAACCACACGATTCTCGTGTCTGGCTTCTTCGGCGCGCTCGCCAGCACCTTGTCGATGGCCGCGGGCGCGTGGCTCGCGACGAGATCGGAAAACGAGCTGTTAGACAAGGCGTTTCACGAGGCCAAGCGGGACATCGAGCAGAATCGAGACCGCGAGGTGCAGATTCTCTCGCTGATTTACGAGACCCGCGGCTTTGAGCCTCACGAGGCCGAGGAGATCGCGCGGCGCATCTCCAAGGACGACGACCTGTTCTTGAAGACCATGGCGCAGGAGAAGCACGGCATCCGCGAAGAGAGCCGCGGCAATCCGTGGGGTGCGGCCTTCTCGGGCGGCCTGTCGACGTTCATCGGCGGCGTGGTGCCGCTCATCCCGTTTTTCTTCATGCAGGGCCTCGCCGCCGTCATCACCGCGGCCGCTGTGAGCCTCGCGGCGCACTTCGTGGTGGGCGCACTCAAGAGCCTCGTCACCGTGCGTTCGTGGTGGTCAAGCGGCATCGAAATGACGCTGGCCGGCGTCATCGTCGGTGTGGTCTCCTACCTGCTCGGTCTCGCGGGCAGCCACGTGCTCTAGGCCCCGCCACGCACCGGGGCGATCGCGACCCAAGGCGCGATCGCCCTTTTTCACGCTTGGGGATAGACCACGACTTTCACGCTCTCGCTCTTTTGCGTCCGCGCGCGCTCCAGCGCATCGCCCGTCTCGGCGAGAGGAAACGTGTCGGTGATGAGGTTCCACACGTCGAGTTCCCGCATGAGCTGAATGCCCGCCGGATACGTGTTGGCGTAGCGGAACACGCCCACGATGTCGATCTCGCCATCGGTCAGCTGGGTGAGGTCGAGTTCCTTGAGCGGCAGCGGCGACAACCCCACCACCGCGAGCCGACCGCCGCGACAGAGCGCCGGCAGGAGCGACGCGAAAGCGTCGGGATGACCCGCCGTCTCGATGGCCACGTCCACGCCCTCGGGCCACCGCTCCCGGACCGCGGCCGCGAGGGAGCCCTGCTTCGCGTGCACGGCCTCGGATGCCCCGAGCTGCAGCGCGAGTTGAAGCCGCTTGTCGACGGTGTCGCTGACGATCACGTCGCCAGCCCCGAGCCTGCGCGCCGCCGCCACGGTGAGCAGGCCGACCGGCCCCATGCCAGCGATGGCGACGCGATCGCCCGGGCGCATGCCGGAGCGGCGAATCGCGTGAAGGGCGACGGAAAACGGCTCGACCATCGCGGCCTGCTCGTACGACATGTCGTCCGGGATGGGATGCACGAAGTCCGCCCGGTGCGCGATATACTGCGCAAACGCGCCGTCCACGGGCGGCGTCGCGAGAAAGCGCACGTGCGGGCACAGATTGTAACGCCCTGACTTGCACGCCTCGCAGCGGCCGCAGGTGACGCCGGGCTCAATGGCCACGCGCTGGCCGGGTCTGAGGTGCTTCACGAGATGGCCTGCGGCGACGACCACGCCGCTCGCCTCATGGCCGAGAATGAGCGGCCCTTCCACGACGTACCGGCCGATCCGGCCGTGTTCGTAATAGTGCACGTCGGAACCGCAGACGCCGACCGCCTCCACGCGAACCAGCACCTCGTCCGGGGCAGGCGCAGGAACCGGCACCTCGCGGATTTCGACTTGCCGTGTGCCCACAAGATAAGCGGCCTTCATCGTCTTAGGAACTGCACTTGAACCTGCCACACAAGCTCCCCTTCCCGCGTGATCCTCGCGCTCTTCGATTCTAGTATACAAATCCGCGTCAAGGCCAAGGTCTCTGCGTCAAGGCCAAGGCCCGGCGATCACGTCCCTGCGCGAAAGGCCGCGATCGCCTCGCGAACGACCTCGAGGTCCATCTCTGCCGGAATCTCGACCTGGACCGTGTAGGTGTCGGTGGCAAACTCCTTGATGGCGAGGGTGGCCCGCCCGCCCGTGGCCTCGCCCATCCTCGCCTCGAAGTCGCGGAACGCGACCGCGTACGGCAGGGGAACCGTGCACAGCTTGTTGCCTTCCCTCGCCCCCACCGTGATGGCCGAACTGACGACCGAGGCATTGGGAAGCACGCGGCGCACGCCGCCCTCCTCAAGCACGGTGTGATACCAGTTCACGTCCACCACCGTGCCGCTGTATTCCACACCGCCGAACAGGTAGGTGCGGAAGCTCACGTACTCGCCCAGTTGGAAGGGCCGCACCGCAAACAGCACGAGCCCCGCAATCAGGTTCGCGAGCGTCGACTGTGCGCCCACGCCGACGATGACGCCCGTCACGGCACCGCCGACGAGGATGCTGCCCACCCGCACCTGGAGCAGGTTCAGGCCAACGACGAGGACGAACGCGTAGCCCACCGCGCTCAAGGCGCGGTTGACGACGCTCAGAACCCGGATGTCCGCGCCGGGATGACGAGCGGCCATGGCGTTCACCGTGCGGCGCAGCTGGTTGACGACCAGGGCACCCACGACGAACCACACGACCGCGATGCCCCACTCGATGATCTGGCGGTCCAACGACGGCAACGATTGCAACCGCTCCGACTCGCGCCCGAGGTACGCCGCAACGGCGAGTGCCACAAGCAGCACGAGGTACATCATGAATCGCCGCCAGCCGGCGGACGCAGGCCGAACCCCTTCCCTCATGCGGACACCTCAATCTCAGAAGTCAATGGCTTTGTTCCAGGGCTTTGTTCCAGCATCAGTGGCTTTGCTCCGGCAGCAAATACGCAGGCGATTGCATCCAGTTGGACGGGATGGACGTGTTGGTCCACTGGCTCTTCGGCATCCACGGCTCGTGGTGCTCATCGAAATACGCGTCGATCATCTTTCGCGCCAGGATGGCCGAAAACGACGCACCGTAGCCTCCGCCCGGCGCCATCACGGCCACCGCCACAAGCGGATGGTTGAGCGGCGCGTAGCAAATGAACACCGAGTTGTCCGTCCGATGGCCGTTGATGACGATCTGCGCTGTACCCGTCTTCCCCGCCGCTTGATACGGCGCGCCGAGGAAGGCATAGTACGCCGTACCCGCCGGATTCGACGTCACGCCGTACATCCCCTGCTTGACGAGATCCCACTGCCACGGCTCGGCGCTCACGCGGCCCAACACCTGCGTTTTGTAGGTCAAAATCGGCTTCGCGCCGGAATTCGGCGTTCCGTTTGGCGCATAGACGTTCTCCAGCAGGTGCGGCTTCAACCGGAGCCCCTCGTCGGCCAGCGTCATGGCGTACACGCCGAGTTCCATCGGCGTGAACATCTGCGACTGGCCGATGGCGGCGTCCGCCAGACTCGCCGGGGAGCCGTAGTTCACATACTTGCCGGTCTTGGCAAGGGACGCCTCGCTCGCCTGGAGGTTGTACGGCACCTGAATGTTGCCCTTGCGATAGTCTTCGATGTAAAACTCGCCATGTTCCTCGAAGGGCAGGTCGATGCCCGTGAGCGTGCCCAGGCCGAAGTTCTCCTCCTCCTGGAACATCGCGTTGATGCCCTTCACGAAGTCCGTGTCCAAGTAGTTCTGGTAGCTTCCGTCCGACGCAGGGTACGAACCGCCGGACGTGGTGCTCGATCCGAACCACTTGCCGAGGTGAAGCCCGAGCTCATAGAAAAACACGTCGCTCGAAACCGTGATGGCCTCAATGGGATTCACCCAGCCAAACACAAAACCCTCGTCCTCATTCTTGCGCTGCGTGCCGATATAGATGTAGCCGTCGTCGAGGATTTCCGTCTTCGGCGTCACCACGCCGGCCTTGAGCGCCGCGATCATGTTCGCCGGCTTGACCGTGGACCCGGGATAGTTGAACGTGTCAATCACGTTATTCAACTGAGCGCCCGAGGTCTCCAAATAATGGACGTGATCGACATAGGTCCCGTTCGTGTACCAATTCGGATCCAGGTACGGATAGCTCACCATGGCGATCACGCCGCCCGTCTTCACATTGAGCATCACTGCGGCCGCATCCGTGATGTCCTGTTTGTTGGTCTGCGACGAATCGATCATGTTCTGCAGGAGCTCCTGCGCCACGGCCTGCTCGTGTCCATCGAGCGTGAGCTGGATGTTGTCCCCATTTTGCGGGGCGATCTCGCCCACACTCCCGACGGCCGTGCCATTGGAGGTGATGGTCACCAGCTCGTAACCAGGTTTCCCTTGAAGCAGGTGCTCGTACTCGTACTCAATGCCGGTTTCGCCCACCTGCTGGCTGTACAGATAGCCCTTGTACTGGCTCACATTTTGGGCCGTGATCGCGCCGACGTAGCCCAAAACTTGCCCGGCGAGATCCCCGTAGGGATATTGGCGAGCGTAGTCCTGGACCACCTGAATATTCGGCAGCTCGCTTTGATGTTCCACCACGTAGGCCACCTGCGCGTCCGTCACGTTCTGCGCGAGCGTGACCTGGAGCGCCCCAGGGTTCGACTGCATCGCTTGATACAGCGCTTGAGGCGTCGTCTGCAAGACCGGCGCGAGGATGGACGCCACGCGATGCATCTCGGCCGTGGACATCGAGGTGTATCGATTGAACTGAATGGTGAGCACCGGCTTGTCCCAGGCCAGGACCTGGCCGTTGGCGTCGTAAATCCAACCGCGCTGGGGCAGAATGGGCACGCGCGCGTATTGCGTCAGCTGTTCGGACGAGCGAAACGACGCGCCCTTGACGACCTGCACGTAGCCCAACCGCAAAAGCAGGGAGGTAAACGAGAGAAACACGAGGCTGTATACGACGTGAACGCGGAACCGGCGGCGTTTTGCGGATTTCGCCGGATCGACAGGCGTCACGGGGCGATCCCGGCGTTTTCCTTTGGACCTTCGCACCAAACCCTCACTCCGTCCCTCAGGCTGTTCCATAGCTATTTAAATCAGACCTCAACACCTTGGCGCAAGTTCAACGGTTTCCATGCCGCAGATTTGTCGGCCACCGTCGAAACGTTTGCCAAAATGTCGGAAAACGAACGTATGCGCCCTGAAGATTTTCGGGTAGAATGAATAGGACAAGTGTGTCTGAATCTCAAGTGCTGGGAGGGCTGGCATGTCGCGAAGCCATCCAGGCTCGGTCCGGTTTTCGCTTGAGGGGCGCGCGGCACAAGGCAAGCGCGTTGCCCTCCTGGCTGTCTATGCGCTCGGCGCGTTCGCCATCATCAACCAAGGCCTTGGCGTGACGTTTCTGGCTCCACTCGCCAACGTGTGGGGGGCCTTCGCCATTCTCGCGCTCGCGTGGGCGGCGTTGGTTCGCCGCGCATACGGCATCAAGCCGAGCGAGCCCCCGTGGGCGAGGTACGCTGCGTGGTACGTCCTGTACACGCTTGCGCTCGTGCTCGCAGATCTCAAACACCCCGTCTTGGCGCTGAACGCCTGGACGGTCGACGTGGAGTACATCTTCGTGGGACTGCTTGTGCCCCTCGCCCTGGACCCAGAAGACGCCCTCAAGGTGTTCTATGGCGTGATCGGCATGTCTATGCTGATGGGTGTAGACGGTTGGTTTCAATTTCTCATCAAAGTGCCGATCCCGACCCAATGGTTGGACGTCGGCGAGCACGTCCGGACCCGGGTGTTCTCGGTGATGAAATCGCCCGCCGAGTTCGGTGCGAATCTCGAACTGACGCTGCCCCTCATGCTGGGGCTTGCCGCCGTGGACGCGGACAAGCGCCGACGCTGGGTCTACGTGGCGGGTGCGGCCATTGGCCTCGGCGCGTTGTTCATGACGTACGATCGCGGCTCGTGGCTTGGGCTCTTTGCCTCGGCGTTCCTGGTCTCAGCCGCCTTTGCGCCGCGAATTTTGCCCGCTTGGGCTGGCATCGCTGGCTTGGCGCTGTGCGTGCCGTCGCTGCGCCATCGCGTGTTCGACCTGTTCAACACCGTCTACCTGGTGAAATCGTCGGCGGGAGGGCGCATGGCACTCTGGCAGCAAGCGTTCGACGTGATGTCGCGCAACCCGCTGTTCGGAGCCGGGCTCGGGTACTACGGCGGGTACGTGGCAACATCTCATAGCTTTTCCGCGTTCTCCGACAATTACTATGCCAAGGTGCTTGGCGAGACCGGTATGCTCGGATTGGTGCTCTTCATGGCCATGCACGCGGCCATCGTACGCGATATCATGCATGTCGTGAAGCGAGCGTCTGGAACATCCCGCCTCCTGGCGCTCGGAGGTCTGACGGGACTGACCGCGGTTCTCATTCACAGTTTCGTCGAGAACCTGTTTGAATACAATTACACTGCGAGCTTGTACTATCTGCTGGCGGGGCTCTTGATGACCTGGGGTCGCAGCTTGCCAGAGGCGGATGGCGCGCCAAGCCCCTGGCCGAAAGCGAGGATGTCGGACGCATGACACTCATTTACCTGCTCTGGGATACCTTCTATAATGCGCTGAAACTGGTGACGGGCCTCGTGGCGGTCTACCAAATTGTGCTGTCCATCTACGGCCTGTGGCACCGTCGGCGCACGATCACGCACGCCCCGCAGAAGCGCTTTGCCATCATCATCCCAGCTCACAACGAGGAGTGCGTGATCGGCCCCCTGCTCGAGAGTTTGAAGCGCCAGACGTACCCCAAGCGCCTGTACGACGTCCACGTCATCGCGGACAACTGCACGGACCGCACGGCGGAGCGGGCGCGATCGCACGGCGCCATCGTCCACGTGCGCGAAAACCGCGCGGAGCAAGGCAAGGGGTACGCCATCGAGTGGATGCTGGCTCGCCTGCGGGATATGGATGCCCACTACGACGCGATTGTCATGTTTGACGCCGACAACCTGGTGCACCCGGATTTCCTCGCCATGATGAACGACCACCTGTGCAGTGGGGACCGGGTCATTCAGGGTTACCTGGATACGAAAAACCCGTTTGATTCTTGGATCAGTGTGTCGCTCGCCATCTCGTACTGGTTCGACAACCGGCTATGGCAATACGCGCGCCAGCGCCTCAACCTGCCCTGCACGCTCGGCGGCACGGGCCTGTGCATTGATTATCCGCTCCTGCAGGAGATGGGCTGGAAGGCCACCGGGCTCACCGAGGACCTGGAATTCGGCATCCGATGCGTACGGCGCGGGATCATCCCCGTGTGGGCGCACGATGCGCGCGTCTACGACGAAAAGCCGACCAGCTTCGCCGCGTCGTTCCGCCAACGCCTGCGTTGGCAACAAGGCCACTTCCAGTGCGCTCGGGAGCACCTGCTCCCGATGTTCGTGGAAGGCCTGCGCGAGCGAAATCTCGCCAAGATCGACATGGCGATTTACCTGTTCCAACCCATGCGCTCCATGTTGCTATTCGCGGGCGCGATGATCGTGCTTGGCCTTCACTACCTTTCGCCCGATCCGACCGACGCCGCGACGAATCCCGCGGCACTTGTGGTCACAAACCTGTGGGTGGCGGTGAACGTCATCCTTTTCCTGGAGATTCCGCTCGCCATGCTGCTCGAGCGCGTGAACTGGCGTGCGTACTTCGCCCTGCCGCTGCTTCCGTTCTTTCTCTGGACCTGGGGTCCCGTGACCCTCCAGGCGTACTTCACGCGCAGCAATCGCACGTGGTACCACACGGTGCACAAGCGCGCCATTCGCCTGGATGAACTTCGCGAACGGTGAGGAGGTGGACCGTGGACGACGACCTGCGCGGCCGAGAACCGCAGAAATCGTCCCTTGAGTCGCGCATCGAGTCCGAACTGGCGCTGCTCGCGAAAGATGCGCGGCGCATTCCGCGCGCGCTCTTTTTTGCCGCGCTCGTGCTGATCGGCGTCCTGCTCACGGCGGCTTCCATCTGGATGCACATTGCCCCTTGGTGGGTGCTGGCCTCGTTCTTTGCCGTCCTCGTGGCGCTGCTCGCCGCAGCCATCTGGCAGGAACACGACGTGTGGGCGCGCAGGCTCGCGCTGACCACCATCACCGTGTTGACGCTCTTTCTCATCGTCAGCATTACGCATCTCGTGCACGCCCTGTTTCACGAGAATTTGTCCGACGTCGCGCTCTTTCGCGATGCCCTTCTCCTCTGGGTGACGAACATCTTCGTGTTTGCCGTTTGGTACTGGGAAATCGATCGCGGCGGCCCCATCCGCCGCCACCGCGGCCATCCCGAACCGCCGGACCTCTTATTCCCGCAGATGATGGCCGAGATTCCGGAGTGGGCGGGCTGGCAGCCGACCTTCCTCGACTACCTGTATCTCGCGTTCAACACCAACACGGCCTTCAGTCCCACCGACACCGCCGTGTTGTCCCGACGGATGAAGTTTCTCATGATGATGCAGTCGGCGCTCGCGCTCGTCGTCGTCGCGGTGGTCGCAGGGCGTGCCATTAACATTGGGTAGGCCGGTCACCACGACTAGATTTCAGACACAGAGGATGGACGAGGCGTTTGAGCCGATTTTAAGAACCTTCCCCTATCTTGTTTCTAGGCCGATTGGCCAAACATAGCCGTCAAGGTGGGGGTTACCATGAAGAAGACGATTTTGGCAAGCGTTGCAGCGCTGACGCTCTTGGCTGCGCCGAGCCTCGCGTTTGCGAGCACGGACAAAGCTGCCCACGCCGCTCACGCCACGGTCCACGTGCACAAGACCAAGACGACGTCGGCGCACAAGGCGAAGACGGGTGCAAACCACAAGGCGGTCGCGAAGAAGTCGACCAAGGCACTGCCGAAGAAGACGGTGGCCAAGAAGTCCACGTCGCACAAGACCGCGAGCAAGAGCAGCTCCAAGTCGAAAAAGAAGTGAGCGCAGGGCGCGGCGGCATCGCCGCGCTTTCTCGCATCAAGTCGCCCCGCTCCGGTGCGCAACCAAGGCCCGCCTGGACGCAAACGGCCCGCTCAGACACACCCCGACACCCGCCCAAGCGTGACAAAACGCTGACACCAAGCGTTCCGTTGCCCCGTCGCGCTTTGGGAAGCCCTTGCACTCGGCTAGAATGAGTTGGGGCGGTGAACGGGATGAATCCGCTGTTCGACGAAGCGCGCCGATTTATCGAGACATGCTACCGAGAGCTTGGCAAGGACGACGACGAAATTTCCCGGCGCCTGGATGACGTGCGTCATCAGATTGACCGCGACGGGACGTACGACCACACCTTCGAAGAGCTCGAGCACGGCGCGCGCATGGCCTGGCGCAACAGCAACCGCTGCATCGGGCGCTTATTCTGGCAGACCCTGCAGGTCTTCGACGCCCGGCACCTCCACCGGCCGAAGGCCATGTTCGAGGCACTCTGTGACCACCTCGAGTTTGCCCAAAACGACGGCAAGGTGCGTCCTGCCATCACCGTGTTCGCCCAGGCAACGAATGGCCGCGAGCCGCGGATTTGGAATCATCAACTGGTGCGCTACGCTGGCTACGAGACGGAGAAGGGCGTGGTGGGAGATCCTGCGTCCGTGGCGTTCACTCGCGTCTGCGAGGAGCTCGGCTGGAGAGGCCCCCGCACGCCCTGGGACGTGCTCCCCGTGGTCGTGTCGAACGGCCAAGAGCTTGCGTGGTTCGAACTGCCGCGCGATCTCGTGCTCGAGGTGCCGATCACGCACCCCGAATGCCCCAGGTTCGCCGATTTAGGTCTGCGATGGTACGCCGTCCCCATTCTGTCCGACATGGCACTCGTCATCGGCGGCATCCGCTACTCAGCGGCTCCATTCAACGGGTGGTACATGGTGACCGAAATCGGTGCCCGCAATTTGGCCGATCCGTTCCGTTACAACAAGTTGCCCGAAGTCGCAGATGCCCTCGGACTGGATCGGACCCGCGATGCCACGCTGTGGCGAGATCGTGCACTCGTGGAGTTGAACGTGGCCGTTTTGCATTCCTACCGCGAGCGAGGCGTCACCATCGTCGATCATCACACGGCGGCGCGCCAGTTTGCGTATTTCGAGCAACTGGAACGGGACGCCGGCCGGCGCGTGACCGGCGACTGGAGTTGGCTCATCCCGCCCCTGTCGCCGGCCGCCACGCACATCTTTCACAGCGGCTATGACAACGACTACGTGACGCCCAACTTTGTGCGCCAGCCCTCGCCGTACTCGGCGCCCCCGCTCAAGATCGATCCGTCCATATTTCGCTAGGCGCGATCTCCCCCGCGCCGCAGTTCTTCCATCCGCTCGAGGTTTCCCACCCCAAGCCACGTGCCGAGGTTCATGGCGTCGGACAGCGCGCTCGGCACGACGATCATCGAGGCCTTCTCCTTCAGCCCTTCGTAGAGAATGTTCATCGCGCGAAGTTGCAGAGCAATGGGGTCGCTGTGATACAGCCTGGCGGCCTCGAGAAACGATTCGGCGACCTGGACCTCCGCCTGACCGAGGATGACCCGCGCGTTGCGCTCCCGCTCCGCCTGTGCCGCGCGCGACATGGCGTCCTGCAGGTTGCCAGGAATTTTAATATCGCGGATTTGCACGCTCTGAATCGAAATCCCCCACGGCCCCGTGCGCTCGTCCAACAGCCGCTTCAGCTCCGCATCCATGGCTTCGCGGCTCGACAGCATGTCTTCGAGCATCATTCGGCCGATGAGATCGCGCAGGGCTGTCTGCGCGGCCCAGGCCAGCGAATATTCATAGTCCGCAACCTGAAGCGCCGCCTTCTCCGCGTCCACCACGACCCAAAACAGCACCGCGTCGATGTTGACCGGCACCGTGTCCTTGGTCAGGGTCTGCTCAGCCGTGAACGTCGTCGAACGCACGCGGAGGTCAATCCAGACGGCGACGGTATCCACGATGGGAAGCAGAAAGAACGTCCCTGGCCCGGCAAGTTGCCTGAATCGGCCCAAGCGCAGAACGACCGCCTTCTCCCACTGATTCGCGACGTGGATGGATGCAGACAGGGCCCAACCCACCAGCAGGACGACGATACCAAGCGCGATCCCGAGCACGAGATCAGCCCGCCCCACGCCAACCCCCACGCCGAAGGCGCCCAGCAGAAACACCACGAAAATCAACCGCTGCACACCGGCCACGCGCCGCATGCCCATCTCCCCTTCTCCGGTCTCCACCGGACGACGACGTTCGCGATGTTCGTCGCGCAGGCGCGTCAGGATGGCACAGCCCCCACGAATTGCACGACGCCTGGCGCCTCATGCGCTTGCCATGGAAGAAACGTCCGCTCGATCACGACGGGTGGCATCACCTCGAACCCCTTGTGCTGACCCGCCGCCAGGGCGAGCGCAGGTTCAAAGACGAGACCCTGCTCCACCGTTCCCGGGTGAGGCTCGATCATGTACTCCAGAATCACCGTTTGCCCGGGCTTCACGGTGACCGGCAAAGGGTCACGCTCTAAGGCGCCACGAGGCCCTGGAATCCATGCCCGGACCCCGGCGATCCCGTCGTCTCCGGCCTGCCAGAGGCCGAGGATCCGCACGGGTTCCTTCGTCGCGTCGCGCAGCTTGAGTGCAACCGGATTCTCCCTCATCACAACCGGCTCCTGAATTTCGTCAGAGGCAAACGAGACCGATAGCCAACTGACCGACTGCGGGATGACGCGACAGGTCACGCGCCCATAGGGAAGTATGCGCTTCCATAGCCCCGCATGGACCCGAAACCCTATTCGCTCGTCGCGATAGCTGCGCAAAAACCGAACCGACAGCGTGAGTCTGGACAGCTGATACGAGGCGCCATGCTCAACATCCACTTCATGCGTCAGATCGGATTGAATCACCTCAAAGCTCCCCGCCGGGACCGGGTCGAGATCGAGCGTGTCCGGTGCGGATGGCGCGGACGTCCAGAGGTCGTAGGTCAACAGCACAGGCTTGCCCGTAGCGACGACCGCGTTCACGCGCCATCCCCCCTGGGCCCACCACTCTGCCTCCCGAGTGCGCGGCTCGGCCCGGCGCGTCCAAAGCCACGAACCGACGGCGAACGCTAAAAGCACCACGACGACGACCGCAGCGAGCGCCCCTTCACGACGCTCCCTCATGCCACACGCTCCTCGTTCAAAAAGATCGATGGACTTGGCGTCACGGATGCCGCTGACTTTCAATCATCGTACCCTTCCCGTGTCGCCGTGTCCAGATGGTCCCCCAAGCCGTCCGCGTCACGTTGTCGTAGGGGACCTCACTGCGCCAAGCCGTCACGCAATGGTGTGCGGAAGCCGCGCCAGCTCACGAAGCACGTACTTTACCCGTGGCCGGCCCGCATGCGATCCGGCCCGTGCGGCATATGCACTCAAGCCACGACGCCGCGGCCTCTACTTTGCGCGCAATCCCGGTTTACTCACGGCCATCTCTCGGGCGATCTCGCGCTTCGCGAGATGTGACTCTCTCCTCCCACTTTTGCGGCAGGTTCGCCGTTGGCGAGCCGCAATCAGGCGCAAAGGACTCATGGTCCTGTAGCTGATGTGCTGTGCTTTCGTCACCGACAAGGTCTTGTTCGGCATCGGAATGCGCAGGCTTGTGAGGATGACCTTTACTCTGTCCTTCGCCTTGATCACGCTGACGAATTCCTTGTCTAAAAACGTGGCGCGCACGGCCTTCCAGCGCCTCAGTGCCCGTACAATGGCTTCTCCTGTGAGCCTCCTCCATCGCGCTCTCCCGAACCGCGGCATCCTGACACGCTTTCTCCGGATTGCAGCAGAGGATGTACCGGACGCCCTCGGCCTTTTCGACGTCGTCCACGCTTGTGGCGGGCATCTCGAGGTAGCGCAGGTTGTCTTTCAGTTCATGGTAGGCGTTGACGTCCGCAAACGGTTCCAGCAACGGGTCGCTCACGATGCGCCCGCGCTTGTGGAAGCTGACAAGGTGCCGGAATCCTGCTTCCGCCATCAGGGCCATGTTCTATCCCGTGCCGCGGTCTCCTACCAACACGCACTGCTCGACCGCGAAATCTTTTTTCAGACGTTTCAAGATGTGTGGCACGGTTTGCGCGTTGGACACGTTACCTGCGAACACTTCGTGCGTGATGGGAATGCCCTCGGGGGTCGCTAGGAGCCCAAGGTTCACCAGCTCAAGGTCAGGGCAATGCGTTTGGAAATATCCATGCTCGCCTCAGGGACAGGCGTGACCGTGAAGGTGGGTGCTGGTCAAATCGTACAGAACCAACGACAGCCTGAAGTTCAGCAAGTCTGTCAGTCACCCGTACAACTTGACCTACATTTTCACAAACAAAACGCCCCAAACAACGAAAAAACCGTGCTATAGCGCGGTTCGGACGTTTCGATGAGGCGTTTTACTGCCGGCGGAGATAAACGGGAGAAAATATATGAGACTTCAGTTATCAGGAAGAAGGTAAATGAATAATTCATAACATTTATATTCCCTTTCTGTAGTAAACGATGAATCTCACAAGAAAAACAAACATCAGTACGATACACAAAGCAATCGACACCATCGACATCCACCATATCATGAATAGAGCATGAAACTTTATCCAAGGCACTAAACTCAACAGAATGAATGAAAATACAGTAACTAAAAGCCCTATACCACATCGATAGATGTTGTACATTTGCTGAGATGCTTTCGATCTCATAATGTAAGAGTCAGCCTCCTTATTCTTGCTTTCGGACTTGTTATCCGCGCCACTACCATCTGCACGCAAACTACTACTGGACGACGTCACTGCACCACCCAAGTCACGATATGGTGCGCTGGCAAATCACTAGATATATATGTTTTCTTGTCAACTAAAGCGTGGATTGGACCTTGATTTCTTATAAGATGGATAGACAGAGAAATCCTCTACCTATGAAAATGCATATCCAAGCATAAAGCCCCCCGACGTCATCCCTTGCGCCCGTCGAACCGGGTGTTGCAGAATAACGTCGACGACCAGTTTATTACCTTCGGGATTTAAAACGACTTGCTTCACGTATCGATTTTTAATGCTAACATCCCTATGATTGAGATATGCACCAATCTCGATATTTTGCAAGACAATCCGAAAAATATTGGCACCTATAAAGTGATGGCTAATGACTACATCGCTATATATAAACTTAGGTGTAGTAATGATAAGAAAGCCATTGCTCCCCTCTGATATAACGTTTTCGATAGACACCGGTACCGTTTTGGTGATAGACAAAAACTCCCCATCTTTAACAAGGCGGATGTTCATGATTTCTAAAATACGGGTCATATCGACTAACTTAATAAAAGTTGTCGATTTATGTCCCCAAGGATCTGTCGCAACCTCCGCCTTACATTCGTAAGCTCTCTTTCCTTGAATAAACACGCTTAAGTCGGAAGTAGGGTTACGTTGTTCTGTATCAGCCGCTGATAATTCATAATCGGTGTCGAAGAGCCACTGCCCATCATGCCATTCGCTACGGACACCGAGAGCAATACGCAGAGCTTTACTCACATACCAAAGTGGTATCCATTCAATTGACCTTTGAATCATGCATGGCATCGGTATCGCATACGTCCCGTTAATAAACAATGTTGTTGTCGAGGTCATTGTATCCTTGGCTTGGGATTTGGCATAAACATAAGCAGGATGAAAATAATAAAAAAGTAAAATAAGAAACAATAAAACAAACGCAATCTTTTGGTTCCGTCTGAGCGCCATTCAGTTCGTTACCCTCCTTTTTTTGAATAGATACAATTCTACCTTAATGAAATTTTGGAGAAGCGCGTTTCTCCTACGAGACACGGCACCTTGCGTTTGATGCACACTTGTCACTCTCGCTCCATCCCCTTCGATTTGATGTGCTTAGTCTTCACGAAGAAGACGCATCAGTGCCTCTCACTGTGACACCTATATTCTTCAATACCGGCTTTAAAATATTGCAAAGAGCAACATTTGGAATCCTGTGGATACGCAAATTTGATGGGCGAGGCGGCGACCTGTGCGCAAGCGTACCCCAGGCACATCACTCGAAAGATTGGGCGAAAGGGGCTTTAGGATTGTCGTAGGCCTCCGGACTCGATATACCGCCGCGATGCCGCACATGCGACCGAACAGGCCTGTCGATAGTTCGACAAGCCACGCCGCAATAGGATCCTACACCCACGACTATACGTGCTATGTCCAACTGTCGAAGTCAGGTGAGAGTCATGCAGGGTTTCGTTTCGAAGTCGGCGAAGCCAGTACCGGAGCTGATGGGGTTTCAGACCGTGCTCAGCGCAGAACTGGCTGGCGGATAGGCCGCTGTCGTAGAAGGCGGCGATACGTTCGCGCCAAAGTTCACGGTGCTCCGGGTGAGACATGTGCTCCCGCATACAAGAACCCTCCCGTGGCTTGATGAGGATATTTTCAAGCGACGAGAGGGTGAACGCCATGTGGGGTTGGGTTTACGCTTACGTTTGTCGAACCTACACGTTGGACTTCGCCCCCTTAGAAATGGTTTGGTGGATACCATTGTCTTTTTCTCAAGTTGGGGTGAAGTCCTTCTTTATGCTCGAAAACCCTTGCTACACAAGGGCTCGTGATTCTGCAAAACGCTCATCTATTTGCAAGGTGGAACCCCCCGCTCACTCGGATTTCTTTCCAAATCGATTCAGCATGCCCTCAAGATATTCCTTGGACTTGCCCCGTGGAATGGTCAGCGTCTCCCAATCCGATGACCTGATTTGCTTGGCTAGGTAGACAATCTGACCCGTATGGTACGAGAGGTGATACACCTGCCGCTCAATTGCTTGGATAACAGAGTGCGGTTCCGCACGGATGGTCACAGTCTTCAGCAGGTCCGCCGGTTCGAGAGAGCCAACCGCCTGAAATAGTTTCTCCCATCCCGCTTCCCAAGCTGCCATCATCTCTTCACGGGATGCATACCCGCCTTCAAACTCTTCATCCCGATTGCGGGTTGGCTTCTCGCCGTCTGTCGTGAGAAAGTCCGTCCATCTCGACATCATGTTGCCGGCCATGTGTTTCACGATGCGTGCCACGCTGTTCGACTCATCAGTGGGAGTCCAATGCAATTCCTCCAAGTTAAGTTGCTCCATCGCCCGCTCAGAAGTTCTCTTCATAATCCGGAAATTCTCCAGCGCACAGTTCAGATACACACGTCCTAGTTCCACCTGTCCCGCCCCTTTCTACGTCACTGGTTCGAACGGATTCTTTGCCACACGTTACACTTATTCAAAAACATCTCACATGCGCTTTATACAGAAAACCACAAACCTGATTCCAGCAACACACACAATCACGATGCAGACAGCAAGGGATGTACAAGTGATCACCATTATATACCATCTCGCATGTTGATAAATCCAGGGAAATGAATCTAAAATCCAAAATAAAAGTCCGGTAACGATCATTGCAATTCCTGTTTTATACATAATGTCGAGTTGTTTTGCTGCTTTCTTCACAACTCTCGATCCTTTCTTTCCTGAGATGAACACAACGTATTTGCAGCAGCCGTATGGCTCGATGCGTACCGGTCCTCGACAACACCGAAGGGTCTCATGCGGATTCCCCGTCACCCCCCTGACGCGATCCCTAGTTACGAAATGTTCTCACAACGTCAAGCAGGAAATCCATTGACGGATGGAGAATCCTCCACGCTCATGCGGTCACTCTCCCGGTGTCGAACTCCCCTCACCACCACCCCACTTGCCTCGCACGATGCACCACTGCGGTGCTGACGCTGCCCATAAGGACGCGATCGAGCCCCGTTCGTCCATGAATGCCAAGGACAAGGAAATCCGCATCCACCGCGTTCGCCACTTCCACGCTCACATCTGCAGGCCCGCGGTACTCCTCGCGAAACACCACGCACCGCACAGGGCTGAAAACGTGCCAGCACCTCTTCCCGAAGCTCATAGCCAATGACGGACTCCTGCGCGGTGGACCGGATTCAAGGTATTCACGTGGAGATGGAAGCGACATCCGCATACACGCACCCTTCGGTAAGATTTCGAGATGAGCGATTCAGACCCCTTTCGATTAGATTTTAGACGAGTGACTTCGAGGGCTTGACATGTGTGCGAGAGCCCACTATAATCATCATCGTGACTCGCTTTTGAAGCCATGTCGAGATGGCGGAATTGGCAGACGCGCACGTTTGAGGGGCGTGTGGGGTAACCCGTGCGGGTTCAAGTCCCGCTCTCGACACCAGACAGCTCGATGAAAGAAAGGGTTCGGATGAATTCCGAACCCTTTCTTTCGTATCTCATGTCATCGATTTTCATCGATGCGGCGAGCGTGGGCAAGCGCCCCCCGTCCCGCGACGACTGGAGGTCAGGTCATGCCGACCGAGCGGCAACAGCGACTTCTGCACATGCTTCAGCAGGCTGAGACCCCCATCCCTGGGCAAGCCCTCGCCGAGGCGCTCGGCGTGACGCGCCAGGTCATTGTGCACGAAATTGCCCTGCTACGGGCGGCCGGGGAGCCCATCTATGCCACGCCCAAGGGCTACTGGCTGAACCGCGCCTCGTCTGGGCGAGAAACCGTGCTCGCCGTCTCCCACACGCCAGAGCAGACCAAGGACGAGCTCTACGCCCTGGTCGATCACGGCGTTCGCGTGCTCGACGTGCGCGTCGAACACGCGCTTTACGGCGAGATCGTCGGTCAGCTGCTCATCACGTCGAGGCGCGACGTCGACGTCTTCCTCGAAAAGGTGGAGAGCGAGCGAGCGACACTCCTCTCCAGCTTGACGGGCGGCTTCCATTACCATCGGGTACAGTACGACCGGGAGGACCAGCTGGCGGAGGCGTGCGAGGCCTTGCGCAAGGCGGGGATCCAAGTGATCACCGACGAACCCTCGAACCAAGGCCCCGTTTGACGTCTACGAGTTCGTCGGCAAGCGCCAAGCGGGGTCGCCGCCGTAGATTTTTTTGTACAGATCGTAGTTGTAGAAGACGCGATCGACGAAGTGGCGCGTCTCGCCCACGGGGATTTCGTCGATGTCTCGCAGCTCGCCGTTCCATACCCCGTCTTTCAGCCACTGCGACACGCGCCTCGGGCCCGCGTTGTACGCCGCCACAGCCGCCACGACATTCCCGTGGAAGTCATCGATCAAGCTCTTCACGTACCAACTCCCAATCAGGATGTTGTACTCTGGGCTCGCCAGCTTCTTCGCGTCCTTCGGGAGCTTGCGAAGCGCGCCGCCCGATCCCGACGTCTGGTTGCGAAGCATCTCGGCGATCCACTCGGCGGTCTGGGGCATGAGCTGCATCAGCCCGACGGCGCCCGCATGAGACACGTCCTGCGTGCGAAACTTACTCTCCACCCGAATGATGCTTGCAATGAGCAGCGGATCCACGTCCGCGAACCGCGCCGACTGCTGAATCTGCGCCTGATACTCGATCGGATACATGAGGCGCCAGAAGCCGTTGGTCGAAATGGTCACCAGCACGGCGATAAGCAAGATGCCGGCCACCAACTGACGGAGACTCAGGGAGAAGAAAAACGGCCGCTTCGGCTTGCTGCCCGAAGTTTTTGCCATAGCGCCTGCACCTGCTCTCGCGTGGATTCGAGCGATCCGTCGTTTTCAATCACGTACGTCGCCACAGCCCGCTTTTCGTCGATGGGCATCTGCGCCCGTATGCGCCGCATCGCTTCCTCTTCGGTCAGGCCGTCGCGCTCCATCACCCGCCGCAGTTGGGTTGCCGGGCTCGCGTAGACGACGACGATCTCGTCCACAAATCGCTTCGCCGTGCCCTCAAGGAGCAACGGCACGTCCCACACGACCGGCTCGCCCGGATGCTCGCGCCAGTAATCCATGGTCTCTTGCCACATGCCCTGCTGCACGCGCGGGTGCACGATGCGGTTCAAGGTCAGCCGCTTCTCCTCGTCCTGAAACACCACGGCGCCGAGCTTTTTTCGATCGAGCGATCCGTCCGGCTGCAACACACCTTCCCCGAACGCGGCGACGATTTCGCGCAGCCCTTCGCTTCCGGGCTCCACCACACGCCGCGCCCACACGTCGGCGTCCACGACAAAGGCGCCGAGATCGCGCAACATCTGCGAAACTGTGCTCTTCCCCGTGCCGATACCGCCCGTCAAACCGATGATTTTCCCTTTCACGCCTCCACCCCCGTTGTCACGCGACCACAGGCCGTGAATGGCTGACACGCAGGGCACACGTGCGTGCCGCGCCCCGCCACGCGGAGCTTTTCAATCGCTCGTCCGCACCGCACACACGGCTGTCCTGCGCGGCCATAGACGGCCAGGCGAATTTGGAAACCTCCATGCCGGCCGTATCCGTCCCGAAACGACCTCACGGACGATCCGCCCTCGCGAATGGCGCGATCGAGCACATCGCGAATCTCACGAAGGAGGCGGTCGTACTGGTCGGGGCTCAGCGCGCCGGCGGGCGTCATGGGGTGAATTCCCGCGGCAAACAGCGCTTCGTCCACGTAGATATTTCCAAGCCCCGCCAGGTACCGCTGATCCAGCAGCAGGCTTTTCACAGGTACCCCGCGATGGTGCCACCGCTCATACAGGGTCGATCCGTCGAGCGATGGGTCGAACGGCTCAGGGCCGAGTTCAGCAAGCCCGCGCGGCAGCGGCTCACCGGCGGCGATAGCGTCCATCGTCCCGAATTGGCGCACATCCGCGTAACGGAGCTCTCGACCGGACCCGAGCCGAAATACGACGTGCGTGTGGGGCAGCTCGGGCTCGTCGGGATCGGCCACCATGTAGCGGCCCTCCATGCGGAGGTGCGAGACGAGCAAGACCGTCTCCAGTTGAAAGAGCAGGTACTTGCCCCGCCGTCCCACGCGCTGAATGGTTTGCCGCCGCACGCGTTCAGCAAAGGCCTGGACGCCGGGGTAACGCACAATGCGCGGGAGGCGGACCTCCACGTCGCAGATCTCATCGCCCTCCAGGCGTTCCGCAAGGTGACGGCGAACCGTCTCCACCTCGGGTAGCTCCGGCACGTCCCATCCCTCCTCACTTCGCGTCGTACCACGTCGGCCCATAGGCGGTATCCACCTTCAATGGCACGGACAAGGTCATGGCGTTTTCCATGTTGTCGCGGACCAACACCTCAAGCGCTGCCAGTTCGTCCTTTGGACATTCGAAAATCAGCTCGTCGTGCACCTGCAACAACATGCGCGCGTCCATCTGCGCCTCGCGCATCGCCCGATCAATGCGCACCATGGCCAGTTTGATGAGGTCCGCCGCGCTTCCCTGGATGGGCGTGTTCATGGCCGTGCGCTCCCCAAAACTCCGAAGCTGATAGTTTCGGCTGTGAATGTCCGGGAGGTAGCGCCGACGATTCATAAGCGTCGTCACGAACCCGCGCTCCCGCGCCTGCTTGACGATCTCGTCCATATAACGCTTGACGCCGGGAAACTTCTCGAAATATCCCTCGATAAACCGCTTTGCATCCTTCTGCGGGATGTTCAAGTTTTGGGCGAGCCCGAAGTCGCTGATGCCGTAGACAATGCCGAAATTCACCGCCTTCGCCTGGCGGCGCATCAGGCTGGTCACCTCTTCCGGGGACACTTCGAACACATCCGCCGCCGTGCGTGTGTGAATGTCCATGTCCCGGCGAAACGCGTCGATGAGCGCCTCGTCTCCCGAGAGATGTGCCAAGATGCGCAGTTCAATCTGAGAGTAATCGGCGGCGAAGATCACCCAGTCCTTGTAGGTGGGTTCAAACACCTGGCGCAGCCTGCGGCCCTCCTCCAGCCGAATCGGGATGTTTTGGAGATTGGGCTCACTGCTCGACAGCCGCCCCGTCGCCGTGAGCGTCTGGTGGAACCGCGTGTGCACGCGCCCCGTTTCTTTTCGAATGACTTTGAGCAGCCCCTCGACGTAAGTAGACTGCAGCTTCGCCAAGAGCCGGTAGTCCAAAATCTTTTGTACGATCTCGTGCATGGGCGCCAGCTTTTCAAGCACATCGGCGCTCGTGGAATAACCCGTCTTCGTCTTCTTCATTGCGGGCAGCCCAAGCTTATCAAACAGGATTTCGCCCAGCTGTTTCGGCGAGTTCAGATTAAACGACGTGCCCGCGAGGCTGTAAATCTCTTGAGTAATGCGGTCAAGGCGTTCCCCCAGCTCCTTGCCGAAGGCCACGAGCTTTTCCCGGTTCACGTAAAAACCGGTGATCTCCATCTTCGCCAAGACGAAGGCGAGCGGGAGTTCGACCTCCTGGTACAGGCGCTCCATGTCCTGCATGCGGATGGTGTACGCGAGCGCCTCGAAGAGCGGCGGGAGCTGCGACGCCGTGTACGCGAGCCACTTCTCGCGCTCATCTTCCGCGAAGCGAGGGAGCTCCTGTCCGCGCTCCCGTGCGAACACGTCGGCGAGCTCGACATCGCCGTCTTGAGGATGGAGCAAATACGCAGCGAGCTTCACATCGTGCCACGCACATTCGGGCGTGAGCCCAATGCCGTGCGCATCCAGGGCAAACGCCATGGATTTCAGGTCAAAGACGACCTTGGTCCGATCCGACACGAGCCACGGCCGCACGTCGCTCAGCTCGAGCCGCTCACCAAAGCGGACGTAGAACGCCTGCTTCGGTGTGGCGACCGCCATGCCGCGGATCTCGGCTCGGTGATAGTCCGGGTCGGCCAGATCCAACATCACGCCGACCGGCTCCGCGAGCGACGACACGGTACGTTGCCAGGTACTCGCGTCCTCAATCACATCGTATTGAAAGTCCGCCCAGTCCCCGGCTGATGGCACCGCATCGTTCTTGCCGGCGACTGCCGTCGAATCGTGGCTCATTTCCTCGGAAATTTTGTCGACCAGCGAACGGAAGTCGAGTTCCCGGAACCAGGCGATAGCTCGCGCAGGATCGGGCCCCTCGTAGCGCAGCGCGTCGAGATCGACGTCGATGGGCACATCGCACGCGATGGTGGCGAGCCGTTTCGAGAGGAACGCATCCTCGCGATGCAGCTCGAGCTTCTCCCTCAGCTTTTGGCCCGCGACCTCGTCCAAGTGCTCGTAGACGCCTTCCACGGTCTCAAAGGACGAGAGCAGCTTCAGGGCGGTCTTTTCGCCGACGCCGGGAACGCCGGGAATGTTATCGGACGGATCGCCCATGAGGCCCTTGAGATCGATGACCTGAAGGGGCTTGAGACCGGGGTATCGCCGCGCGACGGCCTGCACGTCAAAATGCTCCATCTCGGTGATACCCTTGCGCGTCAGCAGCACATGAATGCGATCGTCGACGAGCTGTAGCAGATCCTTGTCGCCCGAGACGACGCGAACGTCGAAGCCCGCCTCCGCGGCACGCCTCGCGAGGGTACCGATGACATCGTCCGCCTCGTATTGGTCCACTTCGATCATGGGGATGGCGAGGGCCTCCAGCGTGCGGCGGGCCAAGGGAAACTGCTGGACGAGTTCATCCGGCGTCTCTTGGCGCGTGCCCTTGTAGGCCGCGTAGTCTGCATGGCGAAACGTGGTTTTCGATTTATCGAATGCGACCGCCAGGTGCGTCGGCTTCTCGTCCGACAGGAGCCGCAAAATCATGGTCGTAAATCCATACACTGCGTTTGTCGGCGTGCCGTCTTGCGCAGACAGCGGTGGAAGCGCGAAGAAAGCGCGATACAAGATGCTGTTTCCGTCGATCAACACGAGCTTTGATGCTGGCATAGGCCACCCCATACTTCGCGCCCGAGGGCGCGCTTTTGTCCCGCTTCATTCTATCACATTCCCTGCGTCGACCCGCGTCGTCTTATGGCGACACGCCCGGTTTCGCAAGGAGAATGGATTGACGAATTTGCGTGAATTGATTAAACTGAAGATCAAATTCATCGCACAAAGGCTGTGAAGGAGAGAGTACATCTTCCGGTGAGGTGCAGAGAGCCAGTGGCTGGTGTGAACTGGTCCGAGCCGAGGATGGAAGTTCACTCTGGAGCCGCCTGGTGAAACGGATTCGCTCCAGCGGCGCGTCGTGCACGGCGCGCTCGGAGCTGAGCGCCGCAAGTAGCCAGCGCCGGCAGGCATCCTGCCGTTATCGCAATGAAGTGGAAGGCGGCGCAAGGCGTCGCCGGCGCAGGGTGGTACCGCGAGCCAAGCTCGCCCCTCAGGGGCGGGCTTTTTGTATGGCACCGGTCACCCGGTTGCGCCGCTCGGCGCGGTTTCGCCTTCTTTGAATCAGGGTGGTACCGCGGGCAACGCTCGCCCCTATGGGGGCGGGCGCTTTTGTTTTTCCAAGCCCGCAACCCGTTACCGACCACAGTGCAAGGGAGGACTGGCTATGGGACGCCTCGTCGACGAGGAACTTCGCGACCTGCGCAACACCATCGATCACATCGACGAACACGTACTGCGGCTTCTCGCTCGCAGGTTGGCATTGGCGGAGGAGATCGCCAAGCGCAAGGCGGTTCACGGTGAGCCGGTGGTTCAGCCGGATCGCGCTCAACAGGTGCGAACGCGTTATCTCCAGCTGGGCGTCCAATGGGGCCTTCGCCCGTCGTTCCTGGAAGCGTTGTGGGAACTTCTGCACAGCGAATCGTGCCATCGCCAGTCAGACGTCCTCCGCCGCCTCCAACGCCACGTGCCCGGCTGATGCGCAAAGAGGCCAAGGGCCTCAGGCCCTCAGCCTCTTCGCGCCACGCCTCGCGATGCATGGGTGTGTTCACAGGGTGTATCGGCGCACGGTGCGCCGGTGAATCCTTTCGCTCGCGCGTTCAGGCCGTCCGCTCCATGCTGGCCCTGGCGCCTGCTGCGCCCGTGTTCGCGCAGGCCTTCGCGGGCGCCGGATCACGCCAAGACGGAGATGAGCCGCCTGACCGACGCCGCCGACTTGTCGAGTGCGGCCTTCTCCTCCGGCAGGAGGTCGAGCTCCAACACGCGCTCGATCCCGCCCTTGCCGAGCACCGTCGGCACCCCGAGCGTGAGGTCCTGATAGCCGTACTCACCCTCGAGGTATGCGATGGCAGGCAACACGCGCCGCTTGTCCTTGAGAATCGACTCCGCCATCTGCAGGAGCGAGGCCGCCGGCGCGTAATACGCGCTCGCGTTGCCCATCAGGCTGACGATCTCGCCGCCGCCGTTTCGGGTGCGCTCGACAATGGCATCGATGCGCTCCTTCGGCAACAGCTTTTCGAGCGGGACGCCACCGACGTTCGCGTAGCGGACGAGCGGCACCATGTCGTCTCCGTGGACACCGAGCACAAAGCCGTGCACGTCCTCCACGGACACGCCGAGCTCCATCGCGACAAAGGTGTTGAAGCGAGCCGTGTCCAGCACGCCTGCCTGGCCAATGACGCGCTCTTTCGGCAAACCGCTCGTCTTGAACGCCACGTACGTCATGGCATCTACTGGGTTGGAGAGGATGATGAGGCAGGCGTCTGGCGAATACCTGACGACCTGTTCGGTGACCGACTTCACGATGTTCGCGTTGGTATTGACGAGATCGTCCCGGCTCATCCCCGGCTTGCGCGGAAGCCCGGCGGTGATGATGACCAAGTCCGATCCGGCCGTGTCCTCGTAGTTGGAGGTCCCGACGACGTGCGCATCGCTTCCGATGACAGGCATGGCCTCGAGCATGTCGAGCGCCTTGCCCTTGGTGGGATTCTCGAGCGACGGGATGTCCAGCAGAACGACGTCGCCCAGCTCCTTGGCCGCCAACAGAAAGGCCGTGGTGGCGCCCGTGAATCCCGCGCCAATCACCGAAATCTTCTTCCTCTCCAACATGCCAACCTCTCCTCAGCCCATATTTTTGATGATGTGATCGCCGAACTCGGAGCACTTCACCTCAGTTGCGCCCTCCATGAGGCGAGCGAAGTCGTACGTCACAATCTTTTGCGCAATGGTCTTCTCCATCGCGCGCGTGATGAGATCGGCCGCCTCTTGCCATCCCATGTACTCGAACATCATGACGCCCGACAGAATCACCGAACCCGGGTTCACCTTGTCGAGCCCCGCGTACTTGGGCGCCGTGCCGTGCGTCGCCTCGAAGACCGCGTGCCCCGTTTCATAGTTAATGTTGGCGCCTGGCGCAATGCCAATGCCGCCGACCTGCGCGGCGAGCGCATCGGAGATGTAGTCGCCGTTCAGGTTGAGCGTGGCGATCACGTCGTACTCGGCCGGACGCGTGAGAATCTGCTGCAGGAAGGCGTCGGCGATCACGTCCTTGACGATGATCTTGCCCGCCGCAACGGCCTCCTTCTGAGCGGCGTCAGCAGCCTCCTGACCCTTCTCCGCCTTGATCCGGTCATACTGCGCCCAGGTGAACACCTTGTCGGAGAACTCGCGCTCCGCAAGCTCGTAGCCCCAGTTCTTGAACGCGCCCTCCGTGAACTTCATGATATTGCCCTTGTGCACGAGCGTGACGCTCTTGCGGCGGTGACGCAGCGCGTACTCGATGGCGGCTCGGACCAAGCGCTCGGTCCCCTCCCGAGATACGGGCTTGACGCCGATGCCCGACGTCTCCGGGAACCGAATTTTCTTCACGCCCATTTCCTTCTGCAGGAACTCGATGACCTTTTTGACCTCCGGCGTGCCCTCCTGCCATTCGATCCCGGCGTAAATGTCCTCCGAGTTTTCGCGGAAGATGACCATGTCCACGAGTTCAGGATGTTTGACCGGAGAAGGAACGCCTTGGAAGTAGCGGACAGGGCGCTGGCACACGTACAGATCCAGCTCTTGTCGAACCGCCACGTTCAGGGAGCGGATGCCGCCTCCCACGGGTGTGGTCAGGGGACCTTTGATGCTTACAATATATTCCGACAACGCGGTCAGCGTGTCCTGCGGCAGCCACTCACCGAACATGTTGTAGGCCTTCTCGCCCGCGTACACTTCGTACCACGCGATCTTGCGTTTACCGCCGTACGCCTTCTCCACAGCGGCGTCGAACACGCGCTGCGACGCGCGCCAGATGTCCGGCCCTGTGCCGTCTCCTTCGATAAACGGAATAATCGGGTGATCTGGGACGTTCAATTTCCCGTGCGCCAACGTGATGGGTTCGCCCTCCGTCGGCAGTGCGTATCTCTGGAACGTCGGCATGGCAGGCCCTCCCAATCTCTGTACATTCTCTACGATGACCCTGCGCAACAAGAAGCGGTCCGGCTCGCCGCCGCCCGCCCTTGTCTCGCAATGCATCTCCACCCATCATATAGCACGCCATGCCCCTCTTGCAATCGCTCTCAATGCGGGCGCAAGAGAGGCACCTGCAACTCGATGAAAAATCGAAGATGGTCCGCGTCCCAATGCAAATGCCCGCGCATCCGATGCACCAGGCGTTCCACAATTTGCAATCCGACGCCCCGCTCTGGCGCGCGCCGAGCATTCGCCGCCTGTGGGGCGACGTCGTTCTCGACGGTGAGCACGACCCACTGCCCCCGCCGGTACAACGACCAAACCGCGGTCGACGGCCGCTTGGCGTGATCGATCACGTTCTTGAACAGCGTGCTGACGAGCCGCTCCCACTCGCTCTGACTGGTGTAGACGTATAGTCCTTCTTCGGCCTGGCCGCGAAGCTCAATGCCCTCCGCCTTGGCGACGGGCGTGTATCGCTCGGCGATCTCGAGCGTGAGGTCCGAAACGGCCACCGGTTCAGGCGGATCGTCGACGAGCCCAGACCGGAGTTTGGACAGGTACAACATGTCCGAGATCATCTTCGAGGCGCGGTCCAGCTCGCGCCGGATGTCGTTCGCCGCGTCCTCGGGCACGGCTCGGTTGGCGAGCATCGCGCTCGCCGTCGCAATGGGGGTTTGCAGCTCGTGCGAGAGCTCGAGCACGGCCTCCTGGTACGCGGCCCAGGTTTGAAAGGCGGGTTGCACCAGTCGGCGAGCGAGGACGAGATCGCCCGCGACGGCGAGCAAGAGGCCGGCGCCGCCGATGAGCTCCATCAGGTGGAGCGTATGCGTGAGCATGGAGCGCTCCTGAGTGATGAGGCAGTACATGTACAGCACGACGGTCGACTTGGTCGGCGACAGCGGCGACGGGTCTGCGATGCCTCGCACCGCCTGGTCGAGGGCGTCGGCCACCAGCAGCCCGCCAACGGGCAGCGAGGCCCGGCTGCCTTGATTGGCGGTCTGAATGAGGGTGGGCGCGAGCGTCGGGTCCGGGACGACGACGGTGTACAGCCGGTAGGGCTCGTTGTCGTACGTGAACGTCACAAAGTGCTTCAGAACGGCCTCTCCGTGCACCACGGAAAACGGCACGGGCGCATGCGGAGAGTGGGCAGTGGCCGCCGGCCCGACCGCGTAGTAGAAGATGGTGTTGCCGAGATCGTCCCGCACGGGCGGACCGAGGCCGTCCCGGTACACGCTCTCGGTCAGCGCCCGCTCGACAGCCGGCACGGCGTCGACCATGGCCTGCTCGGCGTCCCGCGCCACGTCATTGGTGAGCTCGCGGTACACCGCCAGGCCGACGAGCACAAGCAAGAGACCTGTGCTCACGATGAGCAGGCTCGCCACGGTGATGTACATGCGGCGAAACATGGCTCACTCGCCCTCCGGCTGCAGCGCATAGCCCCGTCCGCGCACCGTGACGATGGCGTTCTTCCAGCCGATGTTCGAACACTTCCTCCGCAGGAAGTAGATGTACGTATCGAGCGCGCTATCCGCCACCTCGGCATCAGGCCCCCACACTTTGGCAATCAGCTGATCTCGCGTCATGACCTGGTGCTTGTGACGAAACAAGGCCTCCATGAGCGCAAATTCCTTGCTGGTGAGTTCGAGCGTCCGCCCCTCGTATTCGAGGCTTCGCGATCTCGTGTGCAACTTGGCCTTGCCGTGCTCGATGACTTCGTCATCCGTGAGCGACGGCGAACGGCGGACCAGCGCGCCGACGCGCGCGAGCAGCTCATCGGGATGGAACGGCTTCCCAAGATAGTCGTCCGCGCCCTTGTTCAGGCCGAGCACGCGATCTTTGGGGTCGTTCTTGACCGTGAGCATGAGAATGGGCGTGGTGCACCCAGCCTCGCGCAGCTGGGTGAGCGCCTCGATGCCGTCCCCGTCGGGCAGCATGTAGTCGAGCACGATACAGTCGTAAGCCCCGCTCATGCCGTGCTCCACCGCAGCAAACACCGTGTCCACGGCGTCCACGAGATAGCCTCGCTGCTTGAACAGGTGAACGAGCTCGCGCTGGAGCGCCGCCTCGTCCTCCACCACCAACAGGCGCATGTCACATCCCTCCCTGCGCCTCCCGCGACTTGGCTCAGGACAGCTGAAGGAAGCCGACTTTGCGCTGCACCTCGGAGAGCGTGGCTGCGGCAATCTCGCGCGCCCGCATCGCCCCGCGGCGCAGCACCTCGTCCAGCTCGGCTGAGCTCATCAGCTCTTCATAGCGGGCCTGAATGGGTGCGAGCCGCTCGATCACGACCTCCGCCAACTCCTTCTTGAACGGCCCGTAGCCCTGGCCCTCGAATCTGCGCTCGACGTCTTCGAGCGACACGTCGGCGCAGAGCGCGTAAATCGTCATCAGGTTGCTCACGGCGGGCTTGTTCTCCGGATCAAAGCGGACCTCCCGCTCCGAGTCGGTCACCGCCCGGCCTATTTTCTTCCGAATCGTGTCCGGATTGTCCAACATGGAGATATAGGCGTTCGCACTCTCGTCGCTCTTGCTCATCTTCTTCTCCGGGTTCTCGAGGCTCATGATGCGCCCGCCGATCTCCGGGATGTACGGCTCGGGCACGACGAACGTGTCCCCAAACCGCCGGTTGAAGCGGCCCGCGACGTCGCGCGTGAGTTCCAGGTGTTGCTTTTGATCCTCACCCACCGGCACGAGATGGGCGTTGTAGAGAAGAATGTCCGCGGCCATCAGCGCGGGATACGTGAACAGCCCCGCCGTGACGACCTCATGCCGGCTCGACTTATCCTTGAATTGCGTCATCCGCTCCAGTTCGCCGTGATACGTGAAGCATTGCAAAATCCATCCGAGCTCCGCGTGCTGTGGTACGTGGGACTGCACGAACACCGTCGCCTTGCTGGGATCAATGCCCGAAGCGAGGTAGAGCGCCGCCACGGACCTCGTGTTGTGGCGCAGGGCCTCCGGGTCCTGCGGCACGGTGATGGCGTGCATGTCGACCACGCAGAACAGGCAATCGGCCTCATCCTGCAACTTGACGAAGTTGCGCATGGCGCCGAGGTAGTTGCCGATGGTCAGGGTGCCGGAGGGCTGAATGCCCGATAATACCCGTTTCATGGACATCATTCTCCCAACTGTTCAAATTCGGTTCAAATCTGCGGCGCGTCTCATCCGAAGTTCCCGCCGATGTGCGCCGGCTGCATTCGCTCTCCATGATACGCGAAAGCGGAATTCCCCTTCAAAGCGGGGAATTCCGCGCCGTCCGCTTGCTCCGTCGCCCGGTATGGCCGCCTGGGCGCCGGCGTGAACAAAAACTCAGACCGTGTGCACTTTCATGAAGTTCGTCGTGCCGGCTGTCCCCGCCGGGATGCCGCCCATGATGATGACGCGATCGCCCTTGTGCACGTGCCCGGTCGACAGCGCGCCCTGCACGGAGCTCGCCAAGAGCTCGTCCGTCGTGCCGGCGATGTCCGGCACCACGACCGGAAGCACGCCCCAGTACAGCGTCAGGCGCCGCGCGACGTGATCGAACGGGGTGACCGCGATGATGGGCGTCATCGGCCGGTGCTTCGAGACGCAGCGCGCCGTATGCCCCGAGGTGGTGGCGGTGATGATGGAAATGACGTCGAGATCCGCCGCCAGCGTGCGCACGGCGTGCGCGAGCGAGTCGGAGACGGTGTGCGTGACTTCCGTCCGGTGGCGGTACGCCACTTCGTCGTGCGCGACGGCCGCCTCGGCGCGCTCGGCGATCTGCGCCATGGTGCGCACGGATTCGAGCGGATACCTGCCGGCCGCGGTTTCTCCGGAGAGCATGATGGCGTCGGTGCCGTCGAAGATGGCGTTGGCCACGTCGCTCGCCTCCGCGCGCGTCGGCCGCGGATTGCGCTGCATCGAATCGAGCATCTGCGTCGCGGTGATGACCGGCTTGCCGTACCGGTTGCAGATGGAGATAATCCGCTTCTGCGCGAGCGGCACCTCTTCCGTCGGGATCTCCACGCCGAGATCGCCCCGGGCCACCATCATGCCGTCGGAGACCTGGGCGATCTCGTCCAGCCGATCGAGCCCCTCGCGCGTCTCGATTTTCGAGATGATGTCCGCCTGGTAGTTGTGCTCCTCCAGAATGCGGCGCACCTCGAGGACGTCAGCCGCCTTGCGCACGAAGGACGCGGCGATCATGTCGACGCCGTGTTCAATGCCGAAGCGGATGTCCGCCTTGTCCTTTTCCGTCACGCCCGGGATCCGAAGCGTCACGCCCGGCACATTGATGCCTTTGTTGTCCTTCAGGACGCCGCCATTCGTGACGCGGCAGAGGATGTCGTGGCCCTTGACCTGAATGACCTCGAGTCCAATGAGGCCGTCGTCGATGCGGATGGGCGCGCCGGGGTAGACGTCCTCCACCAAGCCTTCGTAAGAAATCCAGACGCGCTCCTTCGTGCCGTATTCCACCGGATCGATGGTCAGGACAATTTCGTCCCCGTCCTTGAGCTCCACCTGACCGCCTTGGATCTTGCCCGTGCGAATTTTCGGTCCCTTGATGTCAAGCATGATGCCCACATGCTTGCCAACGCGGGCCGACGCCTCGCGGATGCGCCGGATGCGCTCCGCGTGCTCCTCATATGTACCATGAGAAAAGTTGAGCCGGGCGACATCCAAACCGGCCTCGATCAGCTTGGTCAACATGTCGACCGATTCGCTCGCAGGGCCGATGGTGGCCACAATCTTCGTCTTTCGCATGCCTAACCCTCTCTTCGCCAAACTTTCGATCTCGTCCGTCTGCGGGCGCGCACACAAAGCGTGAAGCGGACGGTCCGGCAGGGCCGGACTCCGCTTCACGCCCGTTCGACGTAGGTTCCCATTTGCCGATACTTATGGTAACGTGCCTCGAGCAGTTCATCAATAGGCACGGACAAAAGTTCGCGCAGGCCTTCCGCCACGCTCTCGCGGACTTTGCGCACCATCCACTCCGGGTCTTTCTGCGCCCCGCCCATGGGTTCCTCGATGACCCGGTCGATCACGCCGAGATCGAGCAGGTCCTTGGCCGTCAGCCGCATGACCTCCGCCGCCTTGGGGCCGAGCTTCGCGTCCTTCCACAAGATGGCCGCCGCCGACTCGGGCGCGATGACGCAGTACCACGCGTAGTCGAGCATATAGATGCGGTCCGTGATGCCAAGCCCAAGGGCGCCGCCGCTGCCGCCCTCGCCCGTGACGATGGACAAGGTGGGCACGCGCAAGCCTGCCATGGCCAACAAATTCTCCGCAATGGCCACGCTCTGTCCGCGTTCCTCCGCCGACATGCCCGCGTACGCACCTGGCGTGTCGATGAAAAACACCACGGGGCGCCCGAACTTCTCCGCCTGCTTCATGAGCCGAAGCGCCTTCCGGTAACCCTCCGGGTTCGCCATGCCGAAGTTGCGGCGGATGTTCTCCTTGGTGTCCCGCCCCTTCTGATGGCCGATGACCGTGACCGGCTGACCCGCGATGAGCCCCACGCCGCCGACGATGGTCAGGTCGTCTGCGTAGTGGCGATCCCCGTGCAGCTCCACGAACTCGTCACACAGGCCGCGAATGTAATCCAGCGTGGTGGGCCGGCCAATTTGACGGGCCAGTTGGACGCGCTGCCAAGGCGTGAGGTTGTTGTACGTGGTCTCGGTGAGCTCCTTCAGCCGCTCCTCGAGTTTGTCGACCTCGCCTTGCAGGTCAATCTCGTTCTTCTCCATGAACGCCTTCAGCTCGGCGATCTTCGCCTTCAACTCGGCGATGGGCCGCTCGAAGTCCAGCTCATTCGCCATGTGCCCACCCCCGAGCCGTATGGATGCGAACCAGTGCGCCGAGCGTCTGGCGCATCTGTTTCCGGTGCACGACCTTGTCGATCATGCCGTGTTTGAGGTTAAACTCGGCCGTCTGGAAATCGTCCGGAAGACTCTGGCGCATGGTCTGCTCCACCACGCGCCGCCCGGCGAATCCAAACATGGCGCCAGGCTCCGCGACGATCACGTCGCCGAGGCTCGCGAAGCTCGCGCTCACGCCTCCCGTCGTGGGATGAGTGATGACCGAGATGAACAGCACGCGCGCCTCGGCCATTCGCTGCAGCGCGACGCTCGTCTTGGCCATCTGCATGAGCGACAAAATCCCCTCCTGCATCCGCGCGCCGCCCGAAGCGGTGAACAAAATAAGCGGCCGCTTGCTTTCCGCCGACCGCTCCATCGCCCGCGCGATGCGCTCGCCGACCGCCGAACCCATGCTGCCCATCATAAAGCCTGGGTCCATCGCGCCAATCACAATCGGCACGCCCTCAAGTTCGGCTTCCCCGGTCACCACGCCTTCCAAAAGCCCCGTCGCGCGCATGGCGGCCTCGAGCTTCTCCTCGTACTGCGGAAACCCGAGCGGATTCGTCGACGTCAGCCGAGCGTCGATTTCGCGAAAGCTCCCCTCGTCCACGGTGATGTCGATGCGCGTGCGCGCCCCAATTCGAAAGTGATGGTTGCACTCCGGGCACGTGTACAGGTGTTTCTGGAGCTCTTTCCCCAAAATCAGCGCGCCACAGCCGTCGCACTTCTGCACGAGCCCCTTTGGCACATCTCGCTCCTGCGCAGGCCGAGGCTGCCTCGCCTCAGGCGCCTCTTCGCCCGTTCCGACCGTGACGTATTGGCGCCGCCGGTTGAACAGATCTTTTAACACAACCCCACCTCTTTAACCCCGCTCTTGCGCCCGAAGCGCGCTGTCACGACAACGACGAGTGCAGGATATCCCTCAGCACATCCTGCGCCTCGTCGAGCTCGCTCTCTGGAATCAAAATCTCGTATTGCTCTTTCGCGCCGCGCGCCTTCTTCACCTTGACTAGGAAGCCTTCTTCCGTCATCTTCAGGCGAATTCGCTCCGCCTGCTGCGATGTCGGTGCGATGTAGATGACCGTCCACATGGCTCTTACGCTCCTAGCAAGCATCATGATGACTCTTGCCCGCATTATACCATGTCTGTCCGAACAGGCATATGCACAAACCAGGGCGTTCAGACCGTCGGCGTTCAGGCATCGGCGTTCAGGCGTTCAAAAGAACGCTGTCACCTCAACCGGACGTTGCCAAGTCCCACGCGCTCTTCGAGTGCAGCAATCAAGTCCTCGGTGACGCGCACCCGGTACCGCGAACCCAGGAGGCGAGCCCGGCCCGTGGAGGCATCGTACAGGGCGACCTCCGTTTCACCGGGCGACATGGCGAGCACGCGCTGGATTTCGCGCAATACCTGGCCGCCTCCCCGGCTGCGATAGCGGATGTACAGGCGCTTCGGGCGCGAGGCGGACGGCTCACCCTCGCGATCGCGGCTCGCCGTCTGCTGCATCTCCGCTTCCACGAACAGGTCGAGCGCCGCCCACTGGCGGCTGTCCTCCGCGCGCGCCAGCGCCTCCTCGAACATCTGCTGTCGCACCTTGTTTGACGCGTTGTCTGGGAAAAACTCGTCAAACGCCCCGGCGGCCAACAGGCTGTCGAGCGCCTTACGATTGACGATGCGCGGCTCGATGCGCCGCAAAAAATCGGCAAGCGAGGCAAACGGCCGCTCCGCGCGAAGCGACAGGATGTGATCGACGGCCGCTTCGCCGACGTTGCGCACCGAGATGAGCCCCGCGCGCAAGCTGCCGTCCTCCTCCACGGTGTAGCCGCGATCGCTCAGCTGGACCGACGGCGGCCGCACCGCGATGCCGTTTCGCCGCGCGTCCTGCTCGTACAGGCGGATCTTCTCGGGCATGCCCATGGACAGGGTGAGAAGTGCCGCCAAGAAATCGGGCAAAAAGTGCGCGCGCAAGTAAGCCGTTCGGAAGGCGAGCACCGCGTAGGCGGCCGCATGCGAGCGATTGAACCCGTAATCCGCGAAGCGCACGATGAGGTCGTACACCTCGCGCGCCGTCTCCTCGCTGTAACCGCGCCGAACGCAGCCCTCGACGAAGCGGGACCGCTCCTCGTCCAGGATCTCGCGCTTTTTCTTCGACACCGCGCGACGCAAGAGGTCCGCCTCCGCCAGGGAAAAACCCGCCATGCGGCTCGCGATCTGCATGATTTGCTCCTGATACACGATGACGCCGTAGGTGTCGGCCAAAATGGGCTCGAGATCGGGATGCGGATACGTGACGGGCCGCCGGCCGTGCTTCGCGTCGCAGAATGCGGGGATGTTCTCCATGGGTCCCGGGCGGTTCAGCGAAATGACGGCGATCACGTCGTCGAGGCTCGTCGGCCGCAGCTCCCTCAGCACGCGCCGCATCCCGGCGGACTCCAGCTGAAAGACGCCGTTCGTGTCGGCGCGCGACAAAAGCGCGTAGGTGGCCGGATCGCCCTCGTCCACCTGCCGCCAATCGACGGTGACTCCGGTGCGGCGCCGGATGGAGGCGAGACAGCGGTCGATGAGCGTCAGCGTCTTGAGGCCCAGGAAGTCCATCTTGACGAAGCCGAGCGCCTCCACGTCCTCCATCGGATACGCGGTGACGGGTGTGTCGTCGGCGGCCGCGTCCAGCGGGATCCAATCCGCAATGGGCTCGGGCGAGATGATCACGCCCGCCGCATGGATGGACGTGTGGTGGGGCAAATCCTCGATACGCTTGGCCGCCTCAAACAGCCGCCTGGCCTCAGGGCTGCCATCGACGAGCGCCCGAAACGGCTGGGACTCCGCGTACGCTCCGTCGAGCGACGCGTGCACCACGCCCGGCACAAGCTTCGCGAGGCGATCGACGAGGGCCGGATCGGCGCCAAGCATGCGCCCGGCATCCCTGAGGGCCGCGCGGGCCTGGAGCGTCCCAAATGTGCCGATCTGCGCGACGTGATCGCGCCCGTACTTCTCCATCACATAGCGAATGATTTCGCCGCGCCGCTCGTACTCGAAGTCCGTGTCGATGTCGGGCAGCGAGACGCGCGCCGGGTTCAAAAACCGCTCGAACAAAAGCTTGTGCCGGATCGGGTCCACGTCCGTGATGCGCAGCGCGTACGCGACAAGGCTGCCGGCGGCCGATCCGCGCCCTGGGCCCGTCGAGATGCCCTGCTGATGCGCATGGCGGATGAAATCGGCCACCACCAGGAAGTAATCCGCATAGCCCATGCTGCAGATGACGTCGAGCTCGTGGGCGAGGCGCGCCTCGACGTCTGGGGATAGGGCCCCGTATCGCTTGACCGCGCCCGCGCGCGCCGCTTCCCGCAACACCTCGTCCGCTCGGCGCCCGTCCTTCGTCGGATAGCGGGGCATGCGCACCTGGTGAAGCGGCAAATCGAGCGCGCACATCTCCGCAATGTCTGCGGTTCGCGCGATCGCGTCCGGAAAATGAGCAAACCGGTCGGCCATCTCCGCCTGGGTCGCGAAGTGAAACTCGTCCACTGCAAACCGCTCCGCCGCATCGACCTGGTTGAGCCCCGCGTACGCCCGATGCCACGGCGCGTCCGCGCGGGAAAGGTAGCGGACGTCGTGGGTCGCGACGAGCGGAATGGCGAAGCGCTTGGCCAACCGAATGAGTCCGGGCAGCCCTTCTCGCTCGCGCAAGAGCCCGTGATCCTGCAGCTCGGCGTACAGCTGACCCGCGGGAACCGCATTGGCCAACTGACACAGGTGACGCTCCGCCGCTTCCTCGTCGCCCTGCACGAGAAGGTCAAACAGGCGCGATTCGGGACCGCCCACAAGCACCACCAAGTCGTCCGAACACGCGGCCAGTTCCCGAAGGGTGACGTGCGGCACCGGCCGATTCCAGCGCGCCGTCGTCGCGAGCCGCGTGAGCCGCCGATAGCCCCCCATCCCCCTCGCGAGCACCACCGCAGTCTCGAAGGACGCCCGAGCCCGCGCGGACGGCTCCTCCTCCAACGCGAGCGACAGCTGCATGCCAAGAACGGGCGCAACCCCTTCCTGGCGCGCGAGGCGGTAAAACTGAAGCGCTCCGTACATCGCATTCGTGTCGGTGACAGCCACGGCCCGCATCCCGCAGCGCTTCGCGGCCAAAACGACGTCCTCCACGCGCAGGAGGCTCTCGCGAAACGAAAACGCCGTATGCACGTGCAGGTGCACAAACTCCAACGCCTTCACCTCTCGATCCACTGCGCGGTGACGAGCGCCTTCGCAAACACGTCCGTCCTGTCGGCGATCTCGACCTCCACCTTCGCATAGCGCCTGCCGTCGTTCAAGACGCGCGCACGCGCGTCAATCGTCGTGTCCACTGGCACAGGCCGCAACACGTACAGCGTCATGTTTTCAATCAGCATGTCCACGTGGCGCGCCCTGCGCAGGCAGACGCGCGCTGCCTCCTGAATGAGGGTGGTCAGCGATCCCGTCGCAAGTGTGCCACCCGAGGTGGTCATCTGGGGTGTCACCTGGCCGCGCAACACCGCCGTGCCGTCCGGCGCTTGGGCCAGGTTGAAGTCGCGCACCACGATGTCCTCGACCGTCTCCCCGACCTGCGGCTGACGATTCATGATCTGCAGCGCGCGAATCACGTCCTGACGCGTGATGACGCCGATCACGTCCTTGTCTTTCACCACCGGCATCATCTCGAAGCCCTCGAATGCCATCCGGTGTGCGGCCGACGCAATCGTCGTCTTCGGCGTCACGGACACCGGATTCCGCGTCATGTAGCGCGACACCGGGCCATCCAGTTCCGCCTCCGCGACGTCGCGCGGGCTGATGATCCCGACCAGTCGCCCGCTGGCGTCCACCACCGGCATGCGTGAATGTCCGGTCTCTTCCACCAGATGATAGTACCGGCGCACGCTGTCCTCAGGTTTCAGCGTGACCAGCGGCTGGTCCTGCTGCAGGACGTCTTCGACGTACAGAATGTCTTTCTTGATCAGCCGATCGTACAGCGCGCGGTTGATGAGCGAAGCGGTGGTAAAGGTGTCATACGAACACGAAATGAGCGGAAGCTGATACTCGTTGGCCAGCTTCTCGACCATGGGCGAAGCCGTGAAACCGCCCGTGATGAGCACCGCGGCGCCGCTCTTCAGCGACATCCGCTGAACCTGCTCCCGGTTACCCACAATCATCAGGCAACCGGGGCTCAGGTAGCGGCTGATGGACTCGGTGCGCATGGCGCCAATCACAAACCGGCTCAGCGTCTTGTGCAGGCCTTCCTTGCCTCCGAGTACCGTGCCCTCCACGATGCGCACCACTTCGGCGAAGGTCAGGCGCTCAATCTGCTCCTTCTCCTTCTTCTCCACCCGCACCGTGCCAATGCGGTCGAGCGTGGACACGAAGCCCTCCGCCTCAGCCTCTTTGATGGCGCGGTAGGCCGTTCCCTCCGACACGTTCAGCACGCGCGCGATTTTGCGAACGGAAATCTGGGAGCCCACCGGCAGCGATCGGATGTACTCCAGGATTTGTTGATGTTTGGTCGTCACGGATCCTCCTCGGACCGCTTGGCGGTCCCTCGCGGCTTAGAATCTAGCTTGATCATAGCTTTCACGAACCTGTCGTCAATTGCCTCCGAAATCCGTGTAGAATGGTGGCAGAGCCTGTGCGACGAGGAGACGTGAGTCATGCGCGTATACGAAGACGTGCGCCGAATGGTGGGCATGCGCGGCGCCTCTCATCCTGCGCTCGACTGGACCTGGCGCATCGCGGTCATCCTCTTCTCCGACCTCATTGGCGCCGTGGCGGTCAACAACTTCCTGACCCCAGCCCACATCCTCGCCGGTGGCGTGACCGGCGTGGCGCAGATCCTCCATCACTATGTCCCCGCGCTCGGCGTGGGCACGATGTACTTCGTGTTCAACATTCCGCTTTTCATTCTCGGGTACCGCTACCTCGGACGGCGGTTCATCTTTCAAACCGGCATTGCCATCCTCGGCTTCTCCGCCCTCGCCGACTTCGTGCATCTCCATTTTTCCACGCCGACGGATCCGCTGCTCATGGGTCTGTATGGCGGCGTGCTGACGGGACTCTCCTCCGGTCTCGTCATCCGCGTCGGCGGGTCCATGGGGGGCACCGACATCGTCAGCCTCGTGGTGCACCGCTTGACCGGCCGCAACATCGGCTCCGTGAGTTTCGTGATGAACGCCGCGATCGTGCTTCTGTCGATGCTCGTCTTCGGCGTGCCCGCTGGGCTGTACACCCTGGTCAGCATGTACGCGGCATCCCGGGTCGTCTCCGGGCTCATGCACTTTCAGCAGCGCAAGACGGCGCTCATCGTCACGGCCAAGCCGAGCGAGGTGGCGAGCGCCATCGGCCAGAAGCTCGTGCGCGGATCGACCGTGATGCGCGCCTATGGGGCATACACGCAGCGCGAGCGCGGCGTGCTGTTGTGCGCGATGACGCACCTCGAAATTGCGGATCTCAAGGAGATTGTCCAGTCGCTCGATCCCGACGCCTTTATCACCATCCTCGACACCACCGAGGTCATCGGCCGATTCCGGCAAAGTGCACCGTAATCGCACCACGTTTAACTTTCTATCTCTGCGAGCAAACTTATAAGGAGCGTCAGTCTTGAAATCCTCGCAGGGAGGTCGATTGAACGTGAAGGTCCCGTTGACCATCGTCGCGGCGCTCGCCGCATGGGCTGTCGGGGTCTGGCCGAGCGTCGACGCTTGGGCGGATGCCTCCATCCTTCATCACGCCCTGGCGCACACGCTGTTCCTCATCGCCGGCGGGTTATTGGGCTTCGAAGCCGCGCATTACGCCGAAACCGCCGCGCGCCATCAAGCGTCGGAGCGCGAGTACGGGCCGACCGACGAGCAGGAGGTGGCGCAGTCATGAAGCGGTACACCTGGTTCTATGCCTCGCTTGCGTATCTCGGGGCAGCGGCTCTGGCTGTCACGTACCTGCCTGGCGTCTTGGACGACGCGCGGCCTGTCATTCACTTTTCGCAACACCTCGCCATCACGGTGGCCGCGTTCCTCACCGCGTATGGGGTGGAGCGTTTGCGCCAGCGCTCCAGAAATTGATCCAATCGTGGCAAAGGACCCCCACAGTTTCACCTCCACGTGACGAATGATGTGAGTAACAAGCGATCGAGGTGACTTCTGTGAAACGGGGTCTTTTTCTTGCCATCGCGGCGTCGGCCGCCAGCCTGATGTCCGGCTGTCTCGTGCCCCAAGCGGAGGCGCGCACCACAACGGCGACGGTGATGATCGCCCTGGCGAACGACACGGGGAATGGCACAGACCAGGGATCCTCAACCAGCGGCGCTGCGGGCAGCGGACAGCATCCCAATATCCACCAAATCATGACGCAGTTTGAGCAGGCCATCGCACCCTACGAGACCATTCATCCGACGCAGATTCCCCATCCGTCCAACCCAGCGCAGTCCCTGCCCACGTCGCCTGCAGCCATTGACCAGGCGCTGCAGGAAACGCTTCAAACGTACAAACAGGCCACCCAAAGCGACAGGCAGGCCCAACAGCAGCTGCAGTCGGCGTTCAACGCGTACATCAGCGCACTCCAACTGTTCGTTCAGGTGGGCGATCTCGACATTCTCACCCAACAAACGCCAGATTCCACGGCCGTGGTCTCCTACCTCCAGGACGCGCTCTACGAACAGGCGGGCGTGGCCGCGGATTTTCAGGCCCTGCATCAGGCCTATGCCCAGGGAGATAACGCGTCCATGTTGGCAGCTCTTCTCGACATGACGCAGTTAGAGCAACAGAAGGTGTCGGACCTGAAAGCAGCCATCAAGATCCTCACAAAGATGACCGCCACGCTTCAGGCAGGTTTAAGCGATTAAAGCAAGGCGCCGCCCCATGGCGGCGCCTTTTTCGTGAAACCCCGAGAGGGGTATGCCAACGGGCAACCCCGCATTTTTACGTTACATCCCGAAAAAAACAAAATCCCCGCCTCACGCGTGAGGCGAGGATTCCCGCAGCATCGGGAAGTCAGGGATAGGTACAGTGTAGAACAAGGTCAACTACACCACACTGTCAGTATAGCCACTTCGCTCGCGACCCACATGAGTCTTGAGACCTATCTTTGTGCTCGACCCGCAACAATTTCGATACAGCCCGCGTCAGCTTTGGTACAAATCGGACGACAGATACCTCTCACCCGTATCTGGCGCCATGCACAGGACGCGCGCCTCCTTCGGCAGTTTTGCCGCGATGTGCAGGCCGTGGAAGACAGACGCTGCGCCAGACGCGCCAAGCAGGATGCCCTCTTCGGCTGCGACGCGGCGGGCCATGGTTTGCGCGTCGTGATCGTCGATGAGGAGGATTTCGTCAAACGCGTCGCGGTTCAGGATGCTCGGCACAAAGCCGGGACCGGTGCCGGGAATCTTGTGCGGACCAGGCTGACCTCCGGAGAGAACCGGCGAGCCCTTGGGCTCCACCACGTAAATCTTGATGCCTGGAATGCGCTGCTTCAGGACCTCGCCCGTCCCGGTGACGGTTCCTCCCGTGCCGGCCGTCAACACGAGCGCGTCCAATTTGCCCCCGAAATCCTCGATGATCTCAAGCGCGGTCGACTTGCGGTGTGCGTCCGGATTCGCCGGATTGTCGAATTGGGCCGGAATGAAGCTGTGCGGGATGCGCGCAGCCAGCTCTTCGGCCAGTTCGATGGCGCCCTTCATGCGCTTCGATTCCGGCGTGAGATGCACCTCGGCGCCGTACGCCTTCAGGAGTTTGACGCGCTCCTCCGTCGCGTTTTCAGGCATCGTGATGATGCAGCGGTAGCCCTTCGCCGCGCAAACCATGGCGAGCCCGATGCCTGTATTCCCGGAGGTCGCTTCAATGACCGTGCTTTTGCCTGGAATGAGCTTGCCCTGTCGCTCCGCCTCTAAAATCATGTTCAGCGCCGGCCGGTCCTTGACGCTGCCCGCCGGGTTCTTGCCTTCAAGTTTGACGTAGACGCTCGCGCCGTTCGGATCCGGCAGGCGGTTCAAGCGAACGACCGGCGTGTGACCGACGAGATCGAGAATGGAATTGTACAAGGGCATGGCCAATCTCCTCACGCGCCGCAGCCCGAGGCCGCGGCAGAAATATACCAACTTCTATAGTATAACTCGGAAAACGGGAAACGCCAGCGTCATCCGATGTTCAGCGTTTCGTGGAGCAGGCGGACGGCCGTCTCTTCGTCCTGACAGACGAGCAACATGGTATCGTCTCCGCAAATGGTGCCAAGCAGGCCGGGCGGATCCAGGGCGTCCATGAGCGCCCCGATGGCGTGCGCGTTCCCGGGCGCCACCTTGATGACAATGAGGTTATTCGCGCGCGCGTGCGAGAGGAACACCTCGGCCAACCGGCGGCGAAGTGCGTCGACGGAGACTTTGTTCACGGCGGTGGGCAGCGCGTACTTGTACTTCCCGTTCGATCCCACCACCTTGACGAGCTGAAGCTCCTTGATGTCTCGCGAAATGGTGGCCTGCGTGACCGGAAATCCCGCTTCTTCGAGCGCGCGCACCAAATCCTCCTGCGTCTCGATCTCGTTTTGGCTCACAATCTCGCGTATGCGCATCAAGCGCTGTTCCTTGCTCTGCACAGTGAGTCTCCTTTTCATTCGTCTCCATGTCGTCGCTCGGCATAGCTTGTCCCACACTCATTGTAACTCATTCGCGCGCCCACGCGCTCCGTGCGGTACACTGGAGCTAGAGGTGATTTCGCATTCCCACGCGGAAAATCCTTCACATCGACATGAACGCCTTTTACGCCTCGTGCCACGTCGCGGAAGAGCCGGAGCGCTACGCCGGCCGGCCCATCGCCGTCGCGGGCGATCCGGCGACGCGCCACGGCGTGGTCGTGACCGCCAGTTACGAGGCCCGAGCCCGAGGGGTCAAGCCGCCCATGCCGGTTCAGCGGGCCCTGGCGCGCTGCCCGGATCTCGTCTTGGTGCGGCCCAACTTTGACTTGTACCGCTCGTATGCGCGCAGGGTATTCGCCCTCGTGCGCGAGTTCACGCCAGACGTCGAGATCGTCAGCATCGATGAATGCTTCGCCGAGGTGACGCGCGCCCCAGGTGGCGACAGGCCGCTGGAGCTCGCGCGCAGACTTCAGGGGCGCATTCTGGACGAGCTGCGGCTGCCCTCGAGCGTAGGCGTCGCGCCGAACAAGTTTCTGGCGAAGATGGCGAGTGACATGAACAAGCCGATGGGGATCACGGAGCTCAACGCGGAGAACATGCCATTGTTGCTGTGGCCCTTGCCCATCGAGCACATGCATGGTGTGGGCCCAAGCACGGCGCGACGCTTGCGCCGCATTGGCGTGCAGACCATTGGGGATTTGGCCGTGCAATCCCTCGACGTTCTGGGGCGCGTGCTCGGCCCCCGGGCCGCCGAGCTGAAGGCGCGGGCAAACGGCGTCGATCCTCGCCCGCTCGAGACTGAGCCCCAGCCGCCGAAAAGCGTGGGGCATTCCATCACCCTCGCCGTGGACGCGCGGTCGTTCGACGAGGTCGAGGGGGTCGTGATGGACCTTTGCGATCGCGTCACGTCCCGGATGCGGCGGTACGAGGTGATGGGCCGCGTGGTGGCGGTCTCCGTGCGCGATCGCCACATGCGCACGATGCGCCATCAGGACACCCTCCCCAAGCACGTTCGCCACGCGAGTGAACTGTTTCAGGCCGCGAAGGCTCTGTTTCTCAGGGTTTGGCCGAGCGAGCCGGTGCGGTTGCTCGGCGTTTCGGTGGAAGGGCTCGTCCCGCTCAGTGGACAAGGCGTACAACTCAGCCTGTGGGACACCGCAGCGCCTGGCGGACTGCCGAGAAACGAAAAACTCGAGCGGCTGGAGCGCGTGATGGACGAGGTGCGCGCGAAGTTCGGCCCGAGCGCGCTGCGGCTGGCGCGATCCCTTTCGGGACACAAAGACGACGTGCACGGGCGCGGCACGTCGCTCGAACGATTGGACGACGAGGAGGATGCAAAATGATGGATCCGTTGCACGGCAACCTCGACCCTATCGCCACGATTTTGGCTTGCCTCGTTTTGGCTGTCGGCCTCGTAGCTTGGACAAGCAGGCGGTCGTGAACCACCGCCCGCCTGCCTCTCCGTTTTCCCACCCTGCTAACCGCGAGCTCGAAGGCGGATGCGCCCGGTGCCCTCATCACGGCCCTGCGTTGGGCGTTGATAAGGCGCTTCCTCGAGCTGGCGCGCTCGTTCGCGATCGGCGCCGAGCAAAAAATACAGATTGGCCCCGATGAACAGCGCCAGAAAAAGCATCCACAGCGCCGAAAACGTGCCCGCGACACCATGCTCCAATTTGGGCAGACGCGGCACACCATAGACGGCGAGGGCCAGCGCCGCAAGTCCGTAAATCGCCGACGTTCGTCGCACCTGTTTGGGTACGCCTACCCTTCTCCGCACGGCCGTCCTCCTCCTTTGCCTGTCCGATACATATGCCGAACGTGTTCGCAACATGCACAGCCTGGCGTCGCCCCGCATGACCCTTGCCGTGTCGGGGAACATTGAGCACGAAACCACAGTACATGAAGGAGGATGGACCATGGGTGTCATGGAGACCTTCGAGAACTGGAAACAATTCCTCGGGGAACACGTCGATCGCGCCAAGGAAGCGGGCCTGAACCAGGACCAGCTCGCGAACATTGCCACGAAAGTCGGCGAGTTTCTGGCGAGCAAGGTGGACCCGAAAAACCCCGAGCAGCAGCTCTTGAAGGAAATGTGGAACGTGGCGGACGATGAAGAGCGCCGCGCCATCGCAAGCATTATGGTGAAAATGGCGGATCGGGCTCACTGAGGACAGGCGTTCCGCCGCGCAGATGATTGCGCGGCGGAACGCGCTTGCGAGCGTCAAACGAGGGATGCCCAGCCGACATGTCCTTCCCCGTCCCACCATGCCACGTCCTGACCGTCGGTGACTCCGAAGGGCGCGGGGAGCAAAGATGCCGTGCGCGTCGACAGGTGATACAGGACGGCCTGCCCCTTATCCCCGTTTTGATTGACCACCATCCACTCGCCGCCGACCGTGGCGACGCCGGTCTGGCGATTCGTCCACTGCAAGAGCGTCCGACTCCCCCAAGGATACGCGTAGATGGGATAGGGCGCTGGATTCACGGGGGAGTTGGGTTCGGTCTGCGCGTTTTCTTCAAAATAGGCGGCCCCATCGGTTGCGCCGTACAACACGGGCGGGTGCCAAAGCGAAATGGGCGCCTGTTGCGGCGCAGACTTCGGATTTGCAAGCGACAGTCGCTTGAGGCTGCCTTTGTCGCGCGGGTCCATGGGGTTTTTCGACATCGCCTCTGCGTACCAGAGATACGATGTGCCGACGGCCATCGACAGAATGGCCCGCCCATCGCGGGCGGCATCCTCTCTCACCAGCGGCCGAAGCACGCCGTCGGTCAACGAGCACGACCAAACAGTCGACACCATGTCGTCTTGAATCTGGACGTTGGAAAGCCAATACGCCGTGTCGCCGACAATCTTCAGGCCCACGATATCGCCGGCCTCGCCTGTCTTGGGAGCGGTCATGAGGAGCCGACGATGACCCGTCTGGCGATTCTCTGCCCAGATTTGATGGAGGCCCGTGCCACCCACCGGCCCGGTCTGCCAGACCAACCACTCGGGCGTGAAGGAGGCTGCGTTCACCTGCTCAGATGAGGGGAGATCGATAGATTCCACCGTGTGCCCGTCCGATTCCCGCACGACGAGGAGACGGGATGGACCTGTCCACTTGCCGGATGCATCGGCATTGGGATATTCGGCCACCAACAGCTCATGCTCCGCGATGGTCCAAACCTGGCACCCCGGGAAGTTCGCCCTGTGAACTGACCGAAGCGACATCTCAGACATGCTTAGGCTCACCGTTTCCATGCGAGGCGTGGTACTTCGCGCTGGATGAGTTGCTCGCTGTGGTTGCAGGTGACCCGGTGAACCGCAAGCGCTGAGTCCTAAGAAAAGAATGGACGTATATGCCAAAGATGCGCGCTTACCCCACCACGCCATATCGGTTATCCCCCTTGATCGCCTTTCTCGTAAAGCGGACATGGAAAGCGAGTCGCGAATTCCAACTGGAACCACGCCCTCTCTCGATACAAAAGATTCGGACTTCTCAAGCTGCGAACCTCGCGCCTTCCCTTGCAGCATCCCTCCGCTCCCTCGACGGCGTACCAGCTTGCGACACCGCCGTAATCCATACCCACCCATTTAGATCAACATCACGATGCTTCGACATGTACTTTCTTTTCGCGAAATCTATGTGATCTCTTGATGCAGTCAGGATAATTGATTTTGTAACTCAGATCAATCATTACCTGAACATCCATGTCTCTTTCAGCGAAGACGGCACGTTGAGCTCAGGGGCGCACGCCTGTAAAAAGGGCCGGTTCACCCTCGAACCGGCCCAGAACATGTGACTCCATAATTCAAGGTATCTTGTCCGCACCGCATCGGTCCGTTCGGCCGCGCGGGCCTCAGCTCAGGAGGCTTCCCACGACTCGCCTCTTGCTTCACGGCGCGTGCGGTGCCTCACAGTTCGTACGACTCGCCCACCTTCAGCTCGATCGCGTCGATGCCGCGCGCCTTGCAGTCTTCGACGAACTTGGCCCCGTCCTGAGCGATGAGGGGGAAGGTGTTGTAGTGCATGGGGATGACCTTCTTGGCCTTGAGCCACTCCGCCGCGATGAGCGCGTCCTCCGGCCCCATGGTGAAATTGTCACCAATGGGAAGCAGCGCGAGATCGATGGAGTTCAGCTCCCCGAGGATCTTCATGTCGCCGAACAGCCCGGTGTCCCCGGCGTGATAGATGGTCTTGCCCTCCAAGGTCAGCAGGAAGCCGACCGGCGGGCCGACGTACACGAGCCCTTGATCCGTCTCGACGCCGGAGCCGTGGAAGGCGAGCGTCACCTTGACCCGGCCGAACGGGAAGTCCCGCTTGCCCCCGATGCCCATCGGGTGAACGTTCAACCCTTTGCCTGCGTAATAGACGGCCAATTCGTTCGCCGCGATAATCGTCGCGTTGTTGTTGCGGGCAATCGCCTCGGCGTCGAGGACGTGATCGGCATGGCCGTGCGTGAGGACGACCCACTGCACCTTGATGTCCTCCGGCTTGGCCACCGCGTTGGGATTGCCACTCAAAAACGGATCGATGACCAGGCGATGCTCTCCGCTTTCGATCACGAAACAGGATTGGCCATGGTACGTCAGTTTCACGACTCTCGCCCCATTTCCCTCATGATATCGTCCAGCGACCACAGGCGGACATCTTCGAGCGGCTCGGCGACGATGCGCTGAATATCCATCCACAGCCGCTGCAGCTCAAGATCCGCCTCGAGGTACGCCCGGGCGTCCTGATGAAGTTGCACAATCTCCGACAGTCTGCGCAGCGTCTCCAGTTCCTCCTGGGTCGGTTCTTCACCGCGGAGCCGCTTGGCCTCGAGCTGATACTGGCGCCGATAGAAATCGAGGACCATCTGCTTCGTCGGCTCGTCCCGCTCGATGGCCTCCTTGGCGCGTTTCGCGCGCTGATACGGCTCCCACGCCTGCATCGCCCGCGCCAGGGCGTGCGCATGATCGTACGGGTTCACGCGCGTCCCTCCCTGCCATACGGGTCTATTATACAACCGGGGGTTGTCACAAAAAAACGCGCGCGCGCCGAAGCCCTCCGCGCTCCCGCTCGCGCTCCTGCGCGACCCATTCGCTTTCGGTATACTGTCGGAAGAGGAGGGAGAACGGCTGTGCAACCGACATCGCTGTACGAGGCCATCGGCGGCGCCGCGACCTTTCGACGACTCGTCGACGCGTTTTATGATCGCGTCGAACAAGACGAGCTCCTGAGGCCGCTGTTCCCGCCGACCTTTGACGAGGTGAAAGAGCGCCAATACTGGTTTTTGACCCAGCTCTTTGGCGGGCCTAGGCTGTACACGGAGCGCCGCGGTCACCCCATGCTGCGAGCGAGACACCTGCGCTTTCCCATCACGCTGCGCCACGCGGAGCGATGGCTTCACTGCATGGCCGCGGCGATGCAGGAGGTCGAGCTGCCGCGTGCCGCGCAGGCGGTCATGCTCGAGCGGCTCGCCGGGATCGCGCAACACATGGTCAACACGCCTGGAGAGGAGGAAGAAGCATGAGCTCGTACTCGCCCGTGCCGGCGCTCGGAGAGCGCATTGCGCAACTGCGCAAGGAGCGCGGACTGACGCAGGCCAAGCTCGCGGAGCGCGCCCGCCTTTCGACGAGCGCGATTGCCATGTACGAGACCAACCGCCGCCAGCCGGACGAGCGCACGCTCGCGCAAATTGCGGAGGCGCTCGGCGTCGACATGAGCCAAATTGCCCCGCACCTCACCGCGCCAGCCGCGGCGTCCTCGCCTCCAAAGGCAAAACCCGCGCCCAGGCAGCGCGATACCGTCTCTGCGCCCGCAGAGCGCCGCGCACCCGCGGCGGAAGATGGGCACGGAGGCAGCCCGGACGCGCCGGGCGTGACGCAGCTTGTCCTCACCAAGGACGAAGCCCGGCTCATCCTGTTCGTCCGCATGCACCCCGACGCCATGCCGTTTCTCCAGTCGTACGTCACCGCCGATCCCGACAAGCGCCGCCAACTGGAGCGCGCGTGGCGGCTCATCCAGGCCTTCCAGGGCTAAGGCGCCAGCCCATTCAAGCACCATCCGTCACGGGGCGTCGTTGACGCCTGGGCGATACGGAATGGGATCCCTGGCGCCCGCCTCCGCGAATCCCTTGAGCCGCAGCCGGCAGCTGTCGCACTCGCCGCAGGCCACGTCGCCGCCTTGGTAACACGACGTGGTCAGCTCATACGGCACCCCGAGTTCCAGCCCCTTTCGGACGATCTCGCCCTTCGTCCAGTGCAGAAGCGGCGTCTCGATGCGGATGGGCCGGCCCTCGACCCCCGCCTTCGTGCCGATGCGCAGCACGTGCTCGACGCCCTCGATGAACTCCGGCCGGCAGTCCGGATAGCCGCTGTAGTCGAGCGCGTTCACGCCAATGTAAATCGCCTCAGCGCCGATGACCTCCGCGTACGACGCCGCGATCGCGAGGAACAACAGGTTTCTCCCCGGCACGTACGTCACCGGAATATCGCGCGAAACGCCCTCCGTCGGCACGTCGATGGACGTATCCGTTAAGGCGCTCCCGCCGATCTCGCGAAGGAAGTCGATGGACACGATGCGGTGGTCTTTGACGCC